>NZ_JBEXCS010000005.1:0-185557 GCF_040605395.1 Streptomyces sp. NPDC005648
CGCATCACCGACTCCCAGGGCCGCACCGTCGACTTCCGCAACACCGTGATCATCATGACGTCCAACATCGGCTCCGAGGCACCCCTGTCCTGTCCGGAGGCCCGCTGACCGGGAGGGGGCATCGCATGTGACGGAAGTGACACGTGTGACCCATGGGGGGAGTGGCCGTCCACCGGGCTGTCCGCGATGCGGGACGGCCCTCTTGACGCCGCCCCGACCTCGATCGACACTCCAGTTGGGGAATCCTAGTGAACAGGTAGGGAAAAGCATGAGGCGCCTTGAACCGGTCACCGTACGAGCGGGCCGTTCGCCTCTCCTTCTCACCTCCCGCCGTCATATCGACCTGCAGCGCGTCTGCAGCGCGATCCGGTTCCAGGGCTGAGCCGCGCCCATCCCGCGCCGACGGCGTCCCCGTGACGTTCACCCGTCCGGCGCGCACCGGGTGAGCCCTGCTCCCTCGCCCGACGTCGCTTCCGCCGCGTGTACGTCCGCGCCCGCTCCCGGGGAGAGTCATGACCGTCACACCGCTGGCCGCCCACGCGTCCAACAGGCCCACGCCCGCCTTCCGGGGGCGTATCGGCCGGGACGCGCGCAGTGGCCACTACGCCGTTCCGGGCCGTTACCGGCTCCATCTGTCGACCGCGTGTCCCGACGGTCTGCGCATCGCCGTCGTGCACAGCCTGCTCGGGCTGGACACGGTGTGTCCGGCGACCTTCCTGTCCGCCGTCCCCGACTGTCCCGAGGGCGGCCACTCGGCCCTGCGTCCGCTGTACGAGGCGAGCGCGCACCGCTACACCGGCCCGGCCAAGGCGCCGGTGCTCAGCGACGACTGGTCCGGACGGATCGTCAGCACCCACGCCCCGGACATCATGCGCGACCTCGCCCGCCGGTTCGGCGGCGACCGCCTCTCGCTCTACCCGTGCGGCGCGGAGTCGGAGATCGAGGCGGTCGAGCGGATGTGCGCGGAGGGCATCGAACAGGCGGCGCAGCGGGCCGGATCGGTCGGCGGGGAGCCAGTGGTATGTCACACAGCACTGGACACACTGCTGGAAACCCTCGGTGCCCTCGAACGCTGGCTCGACGGGCGCACGTACATGATCCGCGACGAACTCACCGCCGCGGACGTCGAGTTGTGGACCGCGCTGGTCCAGCTCGACACCGTGCACCGCAACCACCTGGACGCCTCCGCCGTGCAGCGCATCGCCGGCCATCCCACCCTGTGGGCCTACGCCCGGCGTCTGGCCGCCCACCCGGCCTTCGGTGCCCACCTCGACCTCGACGGCATCGCCCGCCGCCACCACGCCCGCTGCCAGGGGCTGGAGGCCGCCGGAGCCGCCGTCCAGATCCTGGACTGGGCGGCCCACGCCGCCTGTTAGCCGTTCCACCTGGTGGACCGGCGTTGACATCCGTTCGGGCAGTTGTCTTAATTGCCACTCAGAACGGTCATGAGTGTCAGCGACAAGCCCTGGCTTGCTGACCGGCAACCCTCGCGCCGCGGTGGGGTGCCCCAGGTGACGACCGGACCGACGACGTTTCGGTAAGCGCGAGGCCCACAAGGGCCGGAAGAGTGACGGTGACGCCATGTACGCAGCCCCCAGGACGGCCGTACGCCGCCCTCAGGGCTGCGTACGGTGGCACATGAACCTGCTCGTCGCCGATCGCAGCGTCGACCTTCTCCGCGTGAACAGCGCACTGTGTACCGCACCGGGCCGTGCCCGCTGTCGGGGCTGACACCTCCCCTCAGCCCCGCACCCCCTGACCGACACCGCCCGAGCGGTGTGCCGTCGCCCTCCCCGCCCCCGGTGCCCCCGCGAACCCGTGCGCTGAACCAGCCGTAGCAGCGTGCGTCCGACGTGGTCTCCGGGACGTCCGACTCCGCCGGAGCCCACCATGAGTGAACCCCCTGGCACCGCTGTGTCCCTCGCCGAGGCACCGCCCGCCGACGCCCCGTCAACACCCCTGGCGGCACAGCGAGTTCTGCCGCTGCGCCGTCCCGGCCGGTGGATCGCCACCGCCGTGGTCGTGGTCCTCCTGGCCCAGTTCGTGCACGGGCTGGTGACCAACCCCTTCTACCAGTGGGACCGCTGGGGTTACTGGTTCCTGCGCCCCACCATCCTCGACGGCCTGCTGATCACCCTCCAAGTCACCGCCTACAGCGCCGTGTTGGGACTCCTCGGCGGTGTACTGCTCGCCCTGGCCCGGCTGTCGAGGAGCCCGGTGCTGCGCGCGGTCAGCTGGACCTACGTCTGGGCGCTGCGCTCGATCCCGCTCATCGTGGTGCTGATCTTCCTCTACAACTTCAGTGCCCTGTACAAGACGTTGAGCGTCGGCATCCCCTTCGGGCCGGCCTTCTTCTCCTTCGACGAGTCGAGACTCGCCACCGACATGGTCGTGGCCGTCATCGGCCTCAGCCTCAACGAGGCCGCCTACGCGGCCGAGGTGGTACGCGGCGGCATCCTCTCCGTCGACCAGGGCCAGCACGAGGCGGCCGCGGCGCTCGGCCTGCCGAAGGGCTACCAGTTCCGGAGAATCGTCTTCCCGCAGGCGCTGCGCTCGATCATCCCCAACTACGTCAACCAGCTCATCGGCCTGATCAAGGGCACCTCACTGGTCTTCTACGTCTCCCTGCTCGACCTGTTCGGCTCCGCGCAGACCATGGGCTCCACCTACCCCGGCGACATCGTGCCGCTGCTGCTGGTCGTCACCGTCTGGTACCTGATCCTGACCAGCGTCGTCTCCGTCATCCAGTTCTACGTCGAGCGGCACTACGCCCGCGGTGCCACCCGCAGCCTGCCGCCGACACCGCTGCAGAAGCTCCGCACGGGTCTCACCGACCTGCGGGCCCGCATCCGCCGGGAGGCCGCCGTATGACCGCCGACACGCTCAACGCCCTGGCGGACGTCGAGGCCGCCACGGTCGAGGTGCACGACGTGCACAAGTGGTACGGCACCCACCGGGTACTGGACGGCGTCGACCTGACCGTCCGCCCCGGCGAGGTCACCGTGATCCTCGGCCCCTCCGGGTCCGGCAAGTCGACCCTGCTGCGGGTCATCAACCACCTGGAGAAGCCCGAGATCGGCCACGTCAGCATCAACGGCGAGCTGATCGGCGTGAAGCGCCACGGCGAGCGGCTGAAGGAACTCAGCGAGCGGGCCATCCTCACCCAGCGTGGCCGGATCGGCTTCGTCTTCCAGAACTTCAACCTCTTTCCGCATCTGACCGTCCTGGACAACGTGGCCGCGGCCCCCGTCGCCACCGGCCGCCTCGGCAGGGCCGAGGCCCAGGACCTCGCCCGCGAACTCCTCGACCGGGTCGGCCTCGCCGACAAGGCCGGCGCCTACCCGCGCCAGCTCTCCGGCGGTCAGCAGCAGCGCGTCGCCATCGCCCGTGCCCTCGCCCTGCGCCCGGGTGTCATCCTCTTCGACGAGCCCACCTCCGCGCTCGACCCCGAGCTCGTCGGCGAAGTCCTCGCCGTCATCAAGGACCTGGCGTCCACCGGCACCACGCTCGTCATCGTCACCCACGAGATCGGTTTCGCCCGCGAGATCGCCGACCGGGTCGTGTTCATCGACGGCGGACGGATCGTCGAGCAGGGCACGCCCGCCGAAGTCCTCGAACGACCGCGGCACGAGCGCACCAGGGACTTCCTCAGCAAGGTCCTCTGACCGCCGCCGCACCCCCGACCTCCCCCCACGCCACTCCTCTCTCATCACTCAGCGACAAGGAACGGCCATGTCTACCCACTTCACCCGACGCAGCCTGATACGCGGCATCACCGCGGCGACCGCCGTCGCCTCCCTGGCCACCGGGCTCGCCGCCTGCGGTGGCAACAGCGACGCGGCCACCTCCACCGACTCCGCCGCCAAGACCGGCGAGGTCGTCGTCGGCCAGGTCTCCAACGGCGCCGCCAAGCAGACCTCCATCAAGGTCTCCGAGGTCAAGTCCATCAGCGCCGAGCTGCCCGCCGCCTTCAAGAAGAGCGGCAAGCTGGAGATCGGCATCGGCGCCCTGCCGGCCGGCTTCCCGCCGCTGGCCTACGTGGGCAGCGACCAGAAGACCCTCACCGGCGCGGAGCCCGACTTCGGCCGCCTGGTCGCCGCGGTCCTCGGCCTCAAGCCCGAGGTGAAGAACTCCACCTGGGAGAACCTCTTCGTCGGCATCGACAGCGGCAAGGTCGACGTGGCCTTCTCCAACGTCACCGACACCGAGGAGCGCAAGAAGAAGTACGAGTTCGCCTCCTACCGGCAGGACAACCTCGCCTTCACGGTGCCGCAGAAGAGCACCTGGAACTTCGACGGCAACTACGAGAACCTCGCCGGCAAGACGGTCTCCGTGGGCTCCGGCACCAACCAGGAGAAGATCCTCCTGGAGTGGAAGGCCAAGCTGGCCAAGGAGGGCAAGAAGCTCAACGTCAAGTACTTCCAGGACAGCAACAGCACCTACCTGGCCCTGTCCAGCGGGAAGATCGACGCCTACTTCGGCCCCAACCCCGGTATCGCCTACCACAACCGCCAGGTCGCCAACACGCCCAACGCCACACGTACCGCGGGTACCTACTCCGGCGCCGGCGCGAGCCTGCAGGGCCTGATCGCGGCCACCGCTAAGAAGGACAGCGGCCTCGCCAAGCCCCTCGCCGACGCCATCAACTACCTGATCAAGAACGGCCAGTACGCCGAGTGGCTCAAGGCGTACAACCTCTCCAACGAGGCCGTCGCCAAGTCCGAGGTCAACCCGCCCGGACTGCCGCTCGACAACTCCTGACCACCGCGCCCCGGGGACTCCGCCGCCGCTCCGCGGTGGAGTCCCCGCGCCGGACACCCGAGCCGCACACCGGAGACCGCCACACCATGTCCGTCATCGCCCTCGACGCCGCCTCCTCGCACCTCCTGGACAACCCCGCCTGGGCCGCGCTGACCGGCCCGCACGCCCGCTTCGCCGAACTCCCCCACTCTCGAATTCGCTCGAGCGGGGGGACCCCCATCGCCCACGCCGTCCGCTACCAGCAGGACGTGGCCCCTTTCCACGCCCTCTCCGACGAGGACGACCCGCGCGCCTGGGCCGACCTCGCCGCACTCGTCGGCCCCGGCGGCACCGCCGCGGTGCGGGGCGTGACCGAGGCGGCCGAGGGTTGGGAGATCGTGCGCACAGGGCACGGCGTCCAGCTCGTGGACACCGCCCTGCGTGCCGAGCCCGACCCCGAGGCCGTACGGCTCGGCCCCGACGACGTGCCCGAGATCCTCGACCTGGTCGCCCGCACCGAGCCGGGCCCCTATCTGCCCCGCACCGTCGAACTGGGCACCTACCTCGGCATCCGCCACGAGGGGCGGCTGATCGCCCTGGCCGGTGAGCGACTGCACCCGCCGGGCTGGACGGAGATCAGCGCCGTGTGCACCGACCCCGCCCACCGCGGCCGGGGCCTGGCCACCCGTCTGGTCCGCGCGGTCGCCGCCGGCATCAAGGAGCGCGGCGAACGCCCCTTCCTGCACGCCGCGGCCACCAACGCGGACGCGATCCGGCTGTACGAGTCGATCGGGTTCACTCTGCGCCGCCATACCGTCTTCTCGCTCGTCCGGAACACCGGAGCGGCCGTCCTGGAAGAAACGGCATAGCCGTGCGGTTGTCCTTGTCGAAGGTGATGTATCGAGTGGAGGTGGGCCCGATGACACGTGTACGGCGTGCCGTCCGCCTCCACACCCGGCCCCACATCGACCTCCAGCGCGTGGCCGGCGCCCTCTGTTGCTCCTGACCCGTTTCCCCTCCGCCGGCCCACCTCCTCGCGGCCCCGGCGATCTCGTACGGACCTCCAGGAAGGCACCCTCGTGTCCTCGACTCCCTCTTCACATCTGCACCTCGCCGTGGCCCTCGACGGCACCGGCTGGCACCCCGCCTCCTGGCGCGAGCAGGTTGCCCGCCCCCGGGAACTGTTCACCGCCGGATACTGGGCCGACCAGGTCGCCGAGGCCGAGCGCGGGCTGCTCGACTTCGTCACCCTGGAGGACGGACTCGGCCTCCAGTCCTCGGACTACGGCGAGTTGGACGGCCGTACCGACCAGGTGCGCGGCCGTCTGGACGCCGTACTGATCGCGTCCCGTATCGCGCCCCTCAGCCGGCACATCGGCCTGGTGCCGACGGCAATCGTGACCCACACCGAGCCGTTCCACATCTCCAAGGCGATCGCCACCCTTGACTACGTGAGCACCGGCCGGGCCGGTCTGCGGGTCCAGATCTCCGCCCGACCGCATGAGGCCGACCACTTCGGCCGCCGCACCTTCCCGCCGATCGACCTGCGCGAACTGCAGAGCCCGGCCGGACAGGAACGGCTCACCGACCTCTTCGACGAGGCCGCCGACTACGTCGAGGCCGTCCGCCGGCTCTGGGACAGCTGGGAGGACGACGCCGAGATCCGGGACGTCGCCACCGGCCGCTTCATCGACCGCGACAAGCTGCACTACATCGACTTCGAGGGCAAGCACTTCAGCGTCAAGGGCCCCTCCATCACCCCGCGCCCGCCCCAGGGTCAGCCCCTCGTCACCTCCCTCGCCCACCAGACCGTCCCCTACCGCCTGGTGGCCCGCCAGACCGACGTCGGCTACGTCACCCCGCAGGACTCCGACGACGCCCGCGCGATCGTCGCCGAGATCCGGACCGAACAGGAGGCGGCCGGACGCGCCGGCGAACTCCTGCACGTCTTCGGCGACCTGGTGGTCTTCCTCGACGAGGACCAGGCCGCCGCCGAGGACCGCCGCGCCCGCCTCGACGCCCTCGCGGGGGAGCCGTACACCAGCGACGCACGCGTCTTCGCCGGTACGCCCGCCCAACTCGCCGATCTGCTCCAGGAGTTCGCCGAATCGGGACTGAGCGGCTTCCGGCTGCGGCCCGCCGTCGCCGGACACGACCTGCCGGCCATCACCCGCGGCCTGGTCCCCGAGCTCCAGCGCCGGGGCGCCTTCCGCACCGCCTACGAGGCCGACACCCTGCGCGGCCTGCTGGGCCTGCCCCGCCCCGCCAACCGCTACGCCGCCGCCACCGCCTGAGCCGGAAGGACCGCACCCACCATGAGCAAGCCGCAGAAGCAGATCCATCTGGCCGCGCACTTCCCGGGCGTCAACAACACCACCGTGTGGAGCGACCCGAAGGCCGGCAGCCACATCGAGTTCAGCTCCTTCGTGCACTTCGCGCAGACCGCCGAACGCGCCAAGTTCGACTTCCTGTTCCTTGCGGAAGGACTCCGCCTGCGCGAACAGGGCGGGAAAATATACGACTTGGACGTCGTCGGCCGACCCGACACCTTCACGGTCCTCGCCGCGCTCGCCGCCGTCACCGAGCACCTCGGTCTGACCGGCACCATCAACTCCACCTTCAACGAGCCCTACGAGGTGGCCCGCCAGTTCGCCAGCCTCGACCACCTCTCCGGCGGCCGCTCCGCCTGGAACGTCGTCACCTCCTGGGACGCCTTCACCGGCGAGAACTTCCGCCGCGGGGGCTTCCTCCCGCAGGAGCACCGCTACTCCCGCGCCAAGGAGTTCCTGGCCACGACCAATGAGCTCTTCGACTCCTGGCGCGGCGACGAGATCGTCGCCGACCAGGCGACCGGCGTCTTCCTGAACGACGCCAAGGCCGGCTCCTTCGTCCACACCGGCCAGCACTTCGACATCCACGGCCAGTTCAACGTCCCGCGCTCCCCGCAGGGCCGTCCCGTCATCTTCCAGGCCGGCGACTCCGAGGAGGGCCGCGAGTTCGCCGCCTCCTCCGCCGACGCCATCTTCAGCCGGTACGCCACCCTGGACGGCGGCCGGGCCTTCTACACCGACGTCAAGAACCGTCTCGCCAAGTACGGCCGCCGTCATGACGAGTTGCTGATCCTGCCCGCCGCCTCCTTCGTGCTCGGCGACACCGACCAGGAGGCGGAGGAACTCGCCCACGAGGTGCGCCGCCAGCAGGTCAGCGGGGCCACCGCCATCAAGCACCTGGAGTTCGTCTGGAACCGGGACCTCTCCGGCTACGACCCCGAAGGCCCGCTGCCCGACGTCGACCCGGACGTCAGCGACAACCACATCGCCAAGGGCCGCGCCCAGGTCCGTATGTACCGGGACCCGCTGGCCACCGCCCGCGAGTGGCGCGAGCTGGCCGCCGCGAACAACTGGTCCATCCGCGACCTGGTGATCGAGACCAGCAACCGCCAGAACTTCATCGGCTCCCCGGAGACGGTTGCGAGGACCATCAACGAGTACGTCCAGGCCGACGCCAGCGACGGCTTCATCCTCGTCCCGCACATCACCCCCGGCGGCCTCGACGTCTTCGCCGACAAGGTCGTCCCGCTCCTCCAGGAACAGGGCGTCTTCCGCACGGAGTACGAGGGCCCCACCCTCCGCCACCAGCTCGGTCTCGCGCACCCGGACGAGGTCGCGAACGAGCGGGCGGCATCGTGAAGTTCCTCGCGATCACCCTGATCGTGCACCGGCCGGACCCGCTCACCGGGGTCCGGAAGTCGACGCACGACCGCTTCCGCGAGGTCCTCGACAACGCGCTGCTCGCCGAGGAGCTGGGCTTCGACGGCTTCGGGGTGGGGGAGCGGCACGAGCGGCCGTTCATCTCCTCCTCCCCGACCGTCGTACTGAGCCACGTCGCCGCGCTGACCAAGCGGATCCGGCTCTTCACCGCCGTGACGACGCTCAGTCTCCTGGACCCCGTTCGGGCCTACGAGGACTACGCGACCCTCGACCACCTCTCGAACGGCCGACTCGACCTGATCATCGGCAAGGGCAACGGCTCCGCCCAGCGCGACCTGTTCCACGTCACGCCCGAGGACCAGTGGGACCGCAACGCCGAGAGCTACGAGGTGTTCCGGCAAATCTGGCGTCAGGACAAGGTCACCGCGGCGACCCGCTTCCGCCCCGAGCTGACGGACGCGGAGGTGTGGCCGCGGCCGTACCAGCGGCCGGTCCGTGTCTGGCACGGCAGCGCGACCAGCAAGGAGTCCGTCGACCTGGCGGCCCGCTACGGCGACCCGCTCTTCTCGGCGAACGTCACCAACCCCATAGAGCCCTATGCGGAGTTGATCCGCCACTACCGCGAGCGTTGGGAACACTACGGCCACGACCCGGCGCGGATCGCCGTCGGCGCCGGTACGGCGGGCATCTACGTGGCCCCCACCTCGCAGGAGGCGCTGGCCGCGTACCGGCCGATCTTCGAGGCCAATCTCGCCTTCTTCGAGAAGGCGGGACTGCCGGTCGTCTTCGAGACCCTGGAGGACTTCGTCGAGCGCAGCTCGGCGCTGATCGGCAGTCCGCAGCAGGTCATCGACAAGGTGCACCGCTACCACGAGCGGTTCGGGCACACCGTGGTCCATGTGCACGCGGACGCGGGCGGGCTCACCGACACCCAGCACCGTGACTCGCTGGAGCTCTTCCAGTCCGCGGTCGCCCCGGTGCTGCGCAGGGACATCCCCGATCCGCCCTTCGACTGGGCCCCGGTGCTCCCGTCGACGACACAGGAGCCGGCCCATGTCTGACATCCCCCTCGGCGTCCTCGACCTGGTCCCGATCCCGACCGGCTCGACGGCCGCCGACGCGCTGCGCAACTCCATCGACCTGGCCCAGCGGGCCGAACGCCTCGGATACGCCCGCTACTGGTTCGCGGAACACCATCTCAACCCCGGTGTGGCCGGCACCTCCCCGGCCGTCGTCCTCGCCCTGACCGCCTCCGCCACCTCCATCATCCGACTGGGCTCCGGCGCCGTGCAGTTGGGCCACCGCACCGCCCTGTCCACGGTGGAGGAGTTCGGCCTGCTCGACGCGCTGCACCCGGGCCGCCTCGATCTCGGCCTCGGCCGCTCGGGCGGCCGCCCGCCGGGCGAGAAGGCGACGGGCCCGGCGACCACACCGGTCGTCGACGGCCGCGCCCCGAACGGCCTTCTCATCCCGCCCCGCTTCTCCTTCGAACGCCTCCTCGGCTCACCGCGTATCGCCCTGCAACGCAAGCTGCTCCTGCTCCCGAACGCCGAGTCGCAGGACTACGCCGAGCAGATCGACGACCTGCTCGCCCTGCTGGCCGGCACCTACCGCACCCCCGAGGGCGCCGAGGCGCACGTCGTGCCGGGCGAGGGGGCCGACGTGGAGGTCTGGATCCTCGGCAGCAGCGGCGGCCAGAGCGCCGAGGTCGCGGGCGCGCGAGGACTGCGCTTCGCCGCCAACTACCACGTCAGCCCGGCCACCGTCCTGGAGGCGGTGGACGGCTACCGCTCCTTCTTCGAGCCCTCCGACGCCCTCGACAAGCCCTACGTCAGCGTCTCCGCGGACGTCGTGGTCGCCGAGGACGACGACACGGCCCGGGAACTCGCCACCGGCTACGGCCTCTGGGTCCGCAGCATCCGCACCGCCGAGGGGGCCATCCCGTTCCCCACACCGGACGAGGCCCGCGCGCACGTGTGGACCGACGAGGACCGTGAACTGGTCCAGGACCGCCTCGACACCCAGTTCGTCGGATCGCCCGGCCGGGTGGCCGACCAGCTGGAACAGCTCCAGGAGGCCACCGGCGCCGACGAGTTGCTCATCACGATGATCACGCACGACCACGCGGACCGGGTGCGGTCGTACGAACTCCTGGCCGAGGAGTGGCGACGGCGGTGAGAGGTGGGGCGACGGCGGTGAGGCTCAGCAGCCCGACCCCCTCGGCGTGAACTCGATACGGCTGTGCTCGTCCGCCGCCCGGGCCTGGTCGTAGGCGGCTCGGGAGACCTGGTACCAGACGCCGTCCCGGGCCTTGGCGCCGTTCACGTCGTCGAGGCTCACGCACCACCGCTCCGCACGGACGACCCGCCGGTACCTCTCCGTGCCCTGCCGGACCTTCTTGCAGCTCCGGTGGTGCTCGGTGGTGTACCAGGCGCGGGTCTTCCTGTGGGTGCCGGAGCCCGAACTCGACGTGTGCCGGACCCGCTCGGTGGCGGTCGTGCACTTCCTGACGAGGTGCGCTCGGGTGTCCATGACCGTCTTCCGGTCGAGGTGCCGGACGGTGTCCCGGAGTCCGGAGACGGTCTCCGGGCTCGGCTGGGCCTGCCCGGAGCCACCGCCGTGCGTGACCGCACCGGAACCGCTGTCACCTCCACCACATGCGCCGAGCCCCGCCATGAGGACGGCGGCCAATCCGGCCACCATCAGCCGTTTTGTCCTGAACATGTCTCCCCCTGATGTCGGCGGTCAGCGTAGCCGATCTCCGGCCGGAGAAGCCGGAGAAGATCGTCCCGACGGTCTCGGTAAGGGTTCGGCATGAGAACGGTGTGACGGCCGGCGGCGGCCGGGGGCGCGGCGCGGGGGCAGCTCGGGAGCGGCGTAAAGTGCCACGGCGAGTCCGGTCGGGAGGCCGGGGTGCTGGGGAGAGAGGTCGTCATGGGGAGTCTGCCGGAGCTCACACCGGGTCGCCTGCTCTCCTCCTGGCAACCGGACGTGCCCGCGCTGCTGCTCGTTGCCCTGCTCGGCGGACTGTACGGCTGGGGCGTACTGCGGCTCAGGCGCCGGGGCGAGCCCTGGCCCGTGGCCCGGACCGCCGTCTTCGCGGTGGTCGGCCTCGGCGCGCTCGTCGTGGCCACCATGTCCGCCCTCGCCGTCTACGACCGTGAGCTGTTCTGGCCGGCCGCGGTGCAGAACATCCTCCTCGACCTGGTCGCCCCGCTCGGCCTGGCACTCGGCGACCCGCTGCGTCTGGCCCTGCGCGCCCTGCCCGAGCCCGCCGCGGGGCGGGTGCGCCGGGCGATGACCGGGCGGCTGGTACGGCTGCTCACGTTCCCGCTGGTCAGTACGGTCCTGGTGCTCGCGACCGAGCTGACGATCTACTTCACGCCGTACTTCGAGACCGCCCTGCGCGACGGCTGGCTGCACCAGCTGATGTATCTGCACCTGCTGCTCGCCGGCTGCCTGTTCGTGGTGCCGGTGCTCACCCGCGAGGAGGCGCTGCCGGCCTGGTGCACGCATCCGGTGCGGGCGGCGCTGGTCTTCCTCGACGGGATCGTCGACGCCGTACCGGGCATCGTGGTCATGACCCATGGCACACTGATCGCCGGCGCCTGGTACCTCCACCACGCCCCGTCCTGGTCGCCGGACGTCCAGCACGACCAGCAGGTCGGCGGCGGCGCGATGGTCGGCATCGCCGAGCTGGTGGCGCTGCCCTTCCTGCTGGCGATCCTGGTCCAGTGGGCCCGCACGGAACGCGCGGAGACGGTCGCCCTGGACCGCCGCCTGGACGCGGAGCTGGTACCGGCGGCGCCCATGGGAGGCTCGGACCAGGAGCCCGATCGCGTACGGCCCTGGTGGGAGACCGAGAACAGCGCGGTCGCCCAGCGCATCCGGCAGCAGGGACCGGGCGCGTAAGGGCCCTCGATGGCCTTGAACGGCTTCGGCGGCTCTAACGGCCCCGACGCGGTTCGCCGCGATACGTGCCGAAGTACCACCGGTTGCCCTCGGGGTCGCGGGCCGTGAAGTCCCGGGAGCCGTAGTCGGTGAGGTGCGGGTCGGTCGTGATCTCCGCGCCGGCGGCCCTGGCACGGGCGTGTACGGCGTCCGGGTCGGCGGTGACCACGTACGCGCTGAAGTGGCCGGGCGGTGTCGGGCCGCCACCGCTGTCCTGGTCCTCGCGGGCGGAGCCCAGCATGACGCCACCGCCCTCGGGCCAGCTGAGCTGGGCGTGGTCGACGCGGTCGCCGTCGCCGTAGACCACCGTCTCCTCGAAGCCGAACGCCTCGACGAGGAAACGGATCAGGCCACGGGCGTCATGGGCACGCAGGGTGGGCCAGACCTGCGGGGCGGGCGGCTGCCCGGTGCTCTCTCCCGCGGTGTTCTCGATGGTCTCTGGCGTACTGGCCATGGGGATGCGCCTCCGTCACGGAACCCGTCTACCGACCCCACCAGGGTCAGGCCGGGGGATGGTGACCGGATTGGATGTTTCGGAACTCCTGCGCCAGCCAGGCGCTGGGCGTGCAGGAGGCCAGCGCGGCGAACTCGCGGTCGAGGTGGGACTGGTCCGCGTACCCGCAGTCGGCGGCGAGAGCGGCGAGGCCGGGCATACGGCCCGCGAGCCGGCGTCGCGCCACGTCGAAGCGGATGACCCGGGCGGCCGCCTTGGGCGTGAGGCCGATCTCCGCGCGGAACAGATTGCGCAGATGCCGCTCGCTGAAGCCGACGTCGGCCGCGAGCTCGTCGACCCGCAGCCGTCCGTCGGCGCGAACCAGCCTCCGCCAGGCCTCCGCGACCGGCACCGCCGCGAGCTCCCGGCCGTGGGAGAGCCGCCCGAGCAGCCAGTCGTCGACGGCACGGAAACGCCCGCCCCAGCCGGAGGCCTCCCGCAGCCGGTCATGGACCGTACGCACGCCCGCCCCAAGGACGTCATCGGCACGGACGTCGATCCCGGCGAGCTCCCCGGCGGGCAGCCCGAGCAGGACCCGGGCGCCCAGGGGACTGAGCGCGACCTGGATGCCGGACTGCCGTCCGGGCACGTCGATGAGCGCGGGGGTGGTGTGCAGGCCGCCCAGCAGGGTGGGGAAGTCCCCGGGAGCGGCGGCCGGGTCGGGGTGGGAGGCGATGCTGAGAGGTTCGTCGAGCGTGAGGATCAGCGTCAGCCAGGGCGACGGCAGCCCGCGGTGCCGGGTGGCCGGAACCCCGCGCTGCCGATAGCCGGAGTACCAGCCGACCAGCTCCCGCAACGGCGCCGCGGGAGCCACCCGCACCGCCTCGTCCACGATCTCGGCGCCCATACGGCCATTGTCCTGCGCGAGCCCGCCCGCCGCTCACTCCTTCCAGTCGAGCTGGTGCTCGGGCGTACCGACGACCGCTGGAGCGGATCGCCCTCGGTGACGCTCTCGCGCGGGTCCGAAAAGTGGGGCGCGGCACATCTCCCTCCCCCGAAGGCTATGTGCCGCGCCCTTCCCCCGGCGCCGGACAGTGGGTCCAGCCACCGCGTGGGCGGTCCGTGCCGTCACCAGCACATGACCGCTGTCTCCCCAGGACCCCACGCGGAGTACAGACGGACTCGGACGAAGTAGCGTCGGCCCTTGACCAGCCGGGCCCGGATGGTGGTGTTCCGGTCCGTGCCGCCGTCGTCCCGGCCGGCGAGGTAGCGGGGCTCCCCGTCCCGCTCCTCGAAGACCACGGCCACGGCGTCGCTCGCGCCGAAGGTGCCCACCGTGTACTCGCGGGTCTCCGGCGGCTCGACGGTGAAGTCGGCCTGTTCGCCCGGGCCGAGCCCGAGCGGAACGGACCGGAAGGGCACCAGCGCCGGCGGCCGCGAGCGGTCGGCCGGCGGATACCAGCGCAGCACGAACTCCTTGTCCACCGTGGAGAGCGTGCCCGGCGGGTGGAGGCCGCCGCGGAACTGCTCCGGCTCCAGGATCAGCCCGCTCGGGAACGGATACTCCATGATCGACTGCGGGTCCCAGACCGAGCCGTTGACCTCGTCCGGGTCCAGCCGGCGCAGGATGTTGAAGTACGTGGTCTCCCGGCCCCAGAAGTTCGGCGGGCCCGCCAGATCGGCGTAGACCGCCTCGTCGTCCCAGGCCAGGCCGGCGAACGGGCTCTGGTGCTCGTGCAGCATCCCGAGCGCGTGCCCGATCTCGTGCAGCGCCGTCCCACGGTCGGCCGGCGCGGCGAGATCCCAGCCGAAGTTCATCGTGCGGTCGTGCTGACCGGCCCGCAGCGCGTCCCGGCCCACCGCCGACCAGGAGCCGTCGCCCCGCTGGAAGCCGATCCGCAGTTCGGCCTCCGAGCGGTCGCCGACCTCGACGAAGGACAGCCCGATGCCCAGGTCCTGCCACTCCCGGAAGCAGTCGCGCACCACGTCACGCTGCTCCTGGCCACCGCCCCAGGACACCCGCCGCACGGAGCCCGTCCCCGGAACGGGGATGACCGAGCCGTCGGCGTCGCCGTCGAAGAAGTAGTAGTGCAGCACCGTGCCGTTGACCCACATCCGGTTGCCCGAGACGAGCGCACCGCGGCGCTCCGCGGTCAGCTCCGGCCCGAAGGCGGGGGCCGGCTGCCGCGCGAGGCTGCAGTAGCGTCCGGTCATGCGCACAGCCTGCCCGGCCAGGGTCACAGGCGCCTGAGTCGGGGGCTACTCAAGTCACCCTGTATCAGGAGTGAGTACTCGCCCTCATACTCACGTGACGACTTTCGAACGGGATGCGAAGACCCTTGAACTGCCCTGGCAGTTCACCGGACGTGAGGACGAACTGGAGCTGATCCGCCGCTCCCTCACCGCCGGCCACCACGGCATCGTGGTCACCGGCCCGGCGGGCTGCGGCAAGACCCGTCTGGTGACCGAGGCCGTCCGGGGCGGCGACCGCGTCCGCGCGGCCGGGACGCCCGAGACCCGGCACATCCCGTTCGCCGCGTTCGCGCACCTGCTGCCCGAGTCGGTCTCCCTGCACCGCGCGGTCCAGCTCCTGTCCGGCTACCGGCTGCTGCTGGTCGACGACGCGCATCTGCTCGACGGCGCCTCGGCCGCCCTGGTCCACCAGCTCGCCGTGCACGGCCGCACCCGCCTGATCGTCGTCGCGGCCGACGGCGTCGCCCACCCCGGTCCGATCTCCCGCCTGTGGACCGGGGAACTGCTGCCCCGGCTCGCCCTGGAGCCCCTGTCCCGAGTGGACACGGAACTGCTGCTGACCGCCGGAGTCGGCGCGAGCCTGGAGCCGCTCACCCTGGGCCGTCTGCTCCACCTCGCCCAGGGCGATCTGCGACTGCTGCGCGACCTGGTGGACGCGGTGCGCGAGAGCGGACGACACACGCGCGTGCGGGACACCGACGCCTGGACCTGGCGGGGCCCGGTCCCGATGACGGCGCCGATCCGCGAACGCGCCGCCGAGATCCTGGACCGCCCCTCCCGGCAGGAGCGCGCGACCCTCGAACGCCTCGCCTTCTCGGAGCCGCTGCACCTCGCCATGGACGAGCTCGATCTGTGGACCCTCGAAGCCCTGGAGGCCGACGGTCTCATCGCCATCGACGAGCAGGGCGCCGTCCGGCTCGCCCACCCCCTGCACGGCCCGGTGCTGCGGGCCGCGGCCGGCCGGCTCCGGGCTCGGCGGCTCGCCCGCGGCCCGGAGCAGTGCGGCGAGGCACTGGCCGCCGAGACGGCCGTACTCGAGACACGGATCGAACAGTTCGACGTACGCCCGCTGCCGACACCCGTGGGGGAGTGGCTGGCGCGGGAGGGTGCGCACGTCCCGGCCGCGTACGCGGCCGTGCGCGCCCGCTTCTCGCGGCTTCGGGGGGAGCTGCGGGAGGCGGTGGCCTGGGCGAGGGAGGGACTGCGGCACGCGCCGGGGGACGCGTCCTGCCGCACCGAACTCGCCCAGGCCGCCGCACAGTCGGGGGAGGTGCCGGCCGCCGAGCGGGCCGTGGAGGGGCGGCCCGACCTCGTGGACCGGGTCGCCTGGCTCGCCGCGGCCCGCGGTGACATCGATGCCGCGCTGTCCATGATCGGCGACACCACCGACGGCATGGTGCGGCGATACGGCGCCGACCGCGCGCCGGAGACGGAGACGGAGACGGAGACGGAGGGAGAGGCGGAGACGGAGACGGAGGGAGAGGTGGAGACGGAGGGAGAGGCGGAGACGGAGGCCGCGGCCGAGTCCGTCTACGCGCTCTACGACGCCGTACGCCTCGGCGCCCCCGACAAGGCCGCCGCACGCCTCCCGGCCGACAGCGTGTTCGCCCTGCACGCGGACGCGCTCGCGCGCGCGGACGGTCCGGCTCTGGTCCGTGCGGCCGAGGCGCTGGAGGAGCGAGGCTTCCTGCTCTTCGCAGCCGAGGCGCACGCACAGGCCGTACGGGCGCACCGCGACCCGAGCGCCGCGCGCACCGCACGCACGCGTGCCGTCGCGCTCGCCCGCCGCTGCCAGGGCGCCCGCACCCCGGCCCTGTCCGGCCTGGTCCTCGGCGAACTCACCGCCCGCCAGCGGCAGATCGTCACCCTGGCCGCCGCGGGCCTGAGCAACCGTCAGATCGCGGAGCAGCTCACGCTGTCGATCCGCACCGTGGGCAACCATCTCTACAGCGCCTACACCCGCCTCGGCGCGAGTGACAGGGCGGCGCTGCCGTGGCTCGTGGAACTGCCGGATGCGCGGTCGGCCTGAGCCCCCCCAGGGACCGGCGGTCTGACCCCCAGTATTCGGGGGAGGGGTCAGGCCGCCGACTCATGCCTCGGGCCGCGATGTGCCGGCCGCCGTACTCCTGCCCCGGACAGGCGGGTTCAGGCCGCGCCGAATGCCGTGAACGCCCACCCGGTCGCCTGGTGCAGCGCGTCCCCGGGCAGTGCGGCCCGTGCGTCGCGCAGCGCCTCCGCCAGGGACAGGCCCACGCTGAGACCCTTGTGCAGCGCCAGCATCAACGGCACCACGGCGTGGTCGTTGACCGGCGCACTGCTCGCCACCACCCCGGCCGTGCCCAGCGGCAGCAGCGCGGTGACCAGGCCGAGCAGCTCGTCGGCGCCGACCGAGGCGAGGCGGGCCGTGTCGCAGCTGGAGAGGATGATCCGGTACGGGCTGCGGTCCAGGCGCTCGAAGTCATGGACGATGAGCGGGCCGTCGGCCATCCGCAGCGACGAGAACAGGGGGCTGTCGGCCCGGAAGGTGCCGTGCGCGGCGATGTGCGTCAGCGTGGCGCCGTCGATCTCCTCCAGCACCCGCGGCACACGCGCGTCGTCGTGCTCCAGCAGGGTCGGCCGGCCGTACCGGTCGGCCAGGTCGGGCACCTCGGCCCCGCCGGTCGCGAGGCCGGGACCGCGGACCAGCACATGACGGCCCAGCGGTGGCGGCTCGGTCTCCCGCGCCCGCAGCCAGCTGCTCGCCGACGGCGACACGCTGAGCACCCGCTCCCGCAGCGACGGCAGCAGCGCCCACGGCACGCGGTGCAACCGGCCCGGCGGTACGACGACGACGGGCCCGGAGCCCAGCTGCGCGGCGGCCGGCCCGAGCAGGATCTCCTCGAGCCGCCGCCCCATCTCCTCGACCAGCGGCAGCCTGGCCTCCGCCCCGGGGTGGGCGAGCCGCCGCAGCCCCGCCTGGACGTGCTCGGCCTCGGTCTCGGCGTCGGCGAGCCGCCCCGCCTCGAACCGCCGCACCCGTCCCTCCCCGCACAGCAGAACCTGTACGCGCCCGTCGAGCACGGCCAGCTCCACCAGCCGTGTCCCACCGAGCCGTTCGAGCAGTCTGCCCACCTCGAACCGGTCCCCGGCGCCGGCCGTCCCGCCGCGCATGTGCAGGGTCCGCGAGCGGATCTCCCGCTCCAGGCGCCGCTGTTCACGCTCCAGAGCCGGTATGGGCCGGCCGCCGCCGCGTGCCTCCTCCGCGCGGGCGGCGATGTCCCGGAAGGCGGTGAGCTGCCCGAGCAGGGCCGGATCGGCCGGGGGCCGGGTCGGCGGCGCGGACAGGACGGTGGCCCGCCAGCGTTCGCTCCACACCAGCAGCCGGCGCGGTGCGCCCGAGTCCAGGCTGGCCTGCTGGGCCAGCGCGGCCAGCTCCGCGCCCTGCGCGGTGGCCCGGGCCCGCAGTTCGGAGGCGCCCAGCGTCGTCCGGTGGTCGTCGAGCACGTCCAGGCCCCGCCGGCAGGCCTCCAGGACGCCCCGCCCGGAACCCGCGGCCCGGGCCCGCAGCGCCTGCGCGGCCCAGCCGGTCATCCGCGCCAGCGGCGGCCCGCTGCGCCGGCTGCGCGCGGCGACGGCCAGATGCCGTTCCGCGTCCTCGTTCCAGCCGAGGCCCAGCGCTATCCGGCCGGCGAGCAGCGAGGCCTCGGGCGCGGCCGGTGCGCCGAAGGCGGCGAGCCGTTCGGCGACCGAGGCGGCGTCCGCGACGAGCCGTCCCGAGCCGCGCCCGGCGGCCAGCCGCGCCTCGATCAGCACCAGCCGGGCATGCGTCTCCCCCCAGGCGCGCCGCTGTCCGGCGAAGAGCCGTACGGCCGGCACCGCGCGGGCGATCGCGGTGTGCGGATCGCCCGCGAGCCGGGCCGCGCGCGCGGCCACCAGCAGCAGCTCCGCCTTCCGCGTCGACTGTCCCCCGATCCCGTCCAGCAGCCCGATCGCCGTGTCCGCCTCGGCGAGCGCCTCGGGGGCGAGCCCGGCGGCCATCAGGACCTCGCAGCGCCGGATGTAGAGCATGAAGGACGGGGTGCCCAGCTTGGCGTACTGTTCCTCGGCGTCGTCCAGCAGCCGCAGCGCGGCCGGCACATCGCCCTGCTGGAAGGCGGCCAGACCCCGGCTCTCCACGATGTCCGCCTTCTCGTGCGCCTGCCCGGTGGTGTCCCACAGCGCCTCGGCGGCCGCGAAGTCGGCGTCGGCCCGGTCGACCGCGCCGAGCGCGAGATGCACGGTGGCCCGCAGGGTCAGCGCCCGCGCCGTCCAGATGACGTCCTCCGCCTGGCGCAGCACGGGAATCGCCCGCCGTACGTCCTCCAGCGACTCCCGGTGCCGGCCCAGGACCCAGGAGGCGTACGCCCGCCGGTACAGCACGCGCGCGCGGGTGTGCCCGCTGCTGACGGCGACACCCCGCTCCAGCTTCTCCAGCCCCTGGCGGGTGCGGCCGGAGTGGATGAGCGCCACCCCGAGCGTCGCCAGGACGTCACCCTCGCGGTCGAAGTCCTGGGCGCGCGCCGCCAGATCCCGGGCCTGGCGCAGATGCCGCAGCGCCAGCCTGATGTCGCCCCAGTCACGCTGCCAGATCCCGATCACCTGATGCGCCACGGAGGCGCTCCACGGTGACGGACCGGACTCCAGCACGCCCTGCGCCCGGGCCAGAGCCTCGTTCGGTGCGGCGAACACCATCGGCAGCAGTTCGAGAACCGGGTCGCTTCCTGCTGTCACTCCAAGGATGGTAGTGGCCCTGGTTGCGCACCACACCCGTTTGGCGCTGTATCAAGTGCAGGCCGAGTGACTCTCACTGACGACTGCCGCCTCGAGGGGGAGGACACGCCATGGCACCACAGCGATTCCACGAGCAGTTCGACCAGATCCAGCGCTCCATGCCCGACGTCCCGCTGGCCCTGGGACCGGACGACGCGTCGGAGTTCATCTACGAGAAGGGCGTCGTCCTCGCCCGGGACGGCGAGGAGGCCCGACTCGTCGAGGACACCGTGCGCACCCACTTCACGGAGGCCACCGGACTGACCGGGGACCAGGTGCGCCGGGCGAGCCCGGAGACCAACCGCTCCGGCGTCACCCGCATCCAGGTCGGCGACCCCGGCCACGGCGACCACCGCGGCGACCGGGCCGTGGCCCACGCCCTGCGGGCCATGCGCGAACACGAGGGGCGGCAGCGGCGCCGCCTGGTCAGCCGCAACCACATCGTGTCGATCGCCGTCAACTCCTGCCCCGGCGACGAGCCGGTGCCCGCCCCGCTCACCCAGGGCACCAACCCGGCGCCCGCCGAGGTCCCCTACGACGAGGACACCGCCGTGGGCGTCCTGGTCATCGACAACGGCCTCACCCACGACTACGCGTCCGTCCCGCTGCTCGCCCACGTCCAGGGCGACCTGCACGGCACCGAGACGGACAGCGCCGGCGACCTGCTGCAGTACGTCGGCCACGGCACCTTCATCGCGGGTCTGCTCGCCGCCGTCGCACCCAACACGGACATCACGGTGCGCAACACGCTCAACGACGCCGGCGCCGTCCTGGAGTCCGAGTTCGGTCAGCGGCTCTTCGACGCCGTCGACCAGAACGGCTGGCCGGACATCATCAGCCTCTCCGCCGGCACCTCGAACGGCCGCACCGACGGTCTGCTGGGCGTCGAGGGCTTCATGCAGGAGCTGCGCGGACAGCGCACCCTGCTGGTCGCCGCGGCCGGCAACAACTCCAGCGCCACCCCCTTCTGGCCCGCCGCCTACGCCTCCCTGCCCGACTACCAGGACGCCGTGCTCGCGGTCGGCGCGCTGCGCAGCGACGGCGAGTTCGGCGCCTGCTTCACCAACCACGGCTCCTGGGTGAGCGTGTACGCGCCGGGCGAGCGCCTCACCAGCACCCTGACCGGCTTCGACGCGCCGGTGCCGTACACCTACCAGCACAGCACGTACGACGCCTGCCGCTACGGCTTCACCTACGCCTGCACCTGCCAGTACCCGCGCCACACCGGGGCGTTGAGCGTGGCCGGCACGCCGAGTTCCGGCAAGGCGGACCAGGTGATGTTCGAGGGCTACAGCCACTGGAGCGGCACCTCCTTCGCCACGCCGGTCGCCGCCGGCCTGGTCGCCGCCCGGATGACGGCCGACAAGGAGAGCGACGCGCGCGCCGCCGCGAAGCAGCTCCTCGCCACCGAGGCCGTCTACGCCGAAGTGCGCGGGGCGCATGTACCGGCGCTGCGCCCGGCCGGCTGGCGCCCGTCGCCGGTCACACAGCTGGCTCCTCCGGCATGAGGTCCGGAACGGCCCCTTCCACGGCGTACGATGACAGGCCGTACACGAGGAGTGGGGCCGTGGACCGAGCACATGTCGGCGCGCTGGTCCGGGCCGCCGTCGACGGCGACGCGGCGGCCTGGAAGGCGCTCGTGGAGGGGCTGAGCCCACTGGTGTGGTCCGTCGTGCGCTCGCACCGGCTCTCCGACGCCGACGCGCACGAGGTGTACCAGACGGTGTGGTTCCGGTTCGCCCAGCACCTGGGGCGCATCCGTGAACCGGACAAGGCCGGCTCTTGGCTGGCGAGCACCGCACGGCACGAGTCGCTGAAGGTGCTCAAGAGCTTAAGGCGGCTGATGCCGACGGACGACGCGCAACTGCTCGACCGGATCAGCGACGACCGTACGCCCGAGCAGTCGTTCCTCGACCTGGAGGAGGCCGCCGCCGAGACCGAGCGGATCCGGCACCTGTGGCAGGAGTTCGAGGGACTGGGCGAGCGCTGCCGGCAGTTGCTGCGCGTCCTGATGGCCTCGCCGACACCCAGGTACCAGGAGGTGTCCGTGGCCCTCGGGATCGCCGTGGGCAGCATCGGACCGCTGCGCCAGCGCTGTCTGCGACGCCTGCGGGCACGACTCGAGGCACGGGGAGCGGTGTGAGGGACATGGACGACATGGACGACATCGGCGACATCGACGGGACCGGCGACATCGACGAGCCCGACGGCATCGACGACATCGACGGCGACGAAGAGCCCGTCGAGGGCGAGGAGTTCGACCTCGACCTGCTGGAGGAGGAGCTGCGCCGGGCCGCCGCGATCCTGGACCCGGTGCCGCCCGGGCTGCGGCAGATCGCCGTGGAGGCCTTCGCCCTGCACGACCTCGACGCCGAGATCGCCGAGCTGACCTTCGACTCGGTGGTCGACGCGCTCCCGGTCAGGGGAGCCGAGGACGCGCCGCGGATGCTGACGTTCCACGCGGGCGGGCTCACCGTGGACGTGGAACTCGGCGCACACGGCTTGATGGGGCAGGTGCTGCCGCCTCAGACGGCCAGTGTCGAGGTACTCAGCGGCCCACGGGCCGGCTCACCGCTCTCCACCGACGCCATGGGCCGGTTCACCTACGACGAATCCCCCTCCGGCCCCTTCGCCCTCAGACTGCGGACCGACGGGGGAACCCTGGTCACGGACTGGCTGACGGTCTGAGACGGACCGGCCGTCCGTCCGGCCCGCTCAGTCGGCCGACACCGCGGTCACCAGCGCGGCCAGCGCCGACGCGAGTCGGTGCAGCCCAGGACCGGCCGGCCCGCCCGGCTCGGTCATATAGGTGTCGCGCCGGATCTCCACCATGAGCGCGCCGACCCGCGCGTCCTTCCCGTAGAACTCCAGCGGTACGTAGGTCCCGGCGAAGGGGGTGTCGAGTCCTGTCCCTCCGGCCGGCGCGAAGGCCGCCTGCGCCGCCGCCCGCAGCCCGGGCGGCGTGTGGAAGGAGTCGGTGCCCAGGCAGACCGGCGGCCGGGGGCCCTCGCCGTGCAGTTCGTAGGGGAGCGGCGCGGTGGGATAGGAGTGGACGTCGATGATCACGGCCCGTCCCACCGCCGCCAGCCGTGCGGCGACCGCGTCCGTCATGGCCCGCGCGTACGGCCGGAAGTAGCGGTCGATCAGCGGTCGCGGGTCGGTGTCCTCGGCCCGCAGCGCCTCCCGGTGCGTGGTCCGTGTGTACACGGCGCCCATCCCCACGGACAGCATCTCCTCCCGCTCGTCCGGGAACCGCTCCGGATCGACGACCAGCCGCGACAGCCGGTTCACGAACCGCCACGGGGTGACCGCCGCCGCCCGTGCCGCCGCCTCGGCGAGCTCGGCCGTGTGCGCGTCGGTGATGTGGTCCAGCTCCCGCTCCAGCGCGGCCTCGTCCAGCACGATGCCGGACCGCACCTCGGGCGGGATCTCCCGTGCCGAGTGCGGCACGTGGAGGATCACGGGGGAGCCGTCCGCGCCGGGCAGGAACTGGAAGGACGGTGCGCCGGCGTACGGCATGTGCTGCTCCCCGGGGTCGGTGTGGCACCTTCACGGACAGGTCCGCGCACAAGGAGAACACGCGAGGCGCACGTCGACCCACGAGGCGTACGCCTCAGCCCAGCAACTCCCCGACCAGAGCGGCGACCTGCCCGGTCTCGATGAGGAAACCGTCGTGCCCGTACGGCGACTCGATCACCCTCAGCCGGTCCGCGGACGGGATCAGCGCGGCCAGCTCGGCCTGCTGGGCGAGCGGGTAGAGACGGTCGGACTCGACACCCGCGACCAGCGTGGGGGCGGTGACACGGGCGAGGGCCGCGCGTACGCCTCCCCGGTCGCGGCCCACGTCATGGGCGTTCATGGCCTCCGACAGGACCACGTAACTGCCCGCGTCGAAGCGCCGTATCAGCTTGTCCGCGTGATGGTCGAGATACGACTCGACCTGGTAGCGGCCCCCGGTGAAGGGGTCCTCTCCGCCCTGGGGCGTACGCCCGAAACGGAGTTGGAGCTCGGGCTCGCTGCGATAGGTGACGTGGGCGAGGCGACGGGCGAGGCCGAGGCCGGTGTGCGGGCCGTCGGCGGTGTCGTGGTAGTCGCCGCCCTTCCAGTGCGGGTCGCTGCGGATGGCGTGCAGCTGGATGGCGGCCCAGCCGATCTGCTCCGCGCTCGCCGCCGCCGTCGTGGCGAGCAGCAGCAGCGCCCCGGTGCGTTCCGGGTACGACACGGCCCACTCCACGGCCCGCATCCCGCCCATCGATCCGCCGACGACGAGCGCCCACCGTTCGATGCCGAGCGTGTCGGCCAGCCCGGCCTCGGCGGCGACCTGGTCGCGCTGGGTCAGGAAGGGGAACGCGCCGCCCCACGCCCCGCGCCCGTCGGGACGCGGCGAGGACGGCCCCGTACTGCCCTGGCAGCCGCCCAGGACGTTCGGCGCTACGACGAACCAGTGGTCGGTGTCGAGCGGGAGCCCGGGACCGACCAGCCCGTCCCACCAGCCCGGCGTCGGATGCCCCGGCCCGGCCGGGCCGACCACATGGCTGTCCCCGGTGAGGGCGTGCAGCACGAGCACCGCGTTCGAGGCGTCCGGCGCGAGCCGGCCCCAGGTCTCGAACGCCAGCCGGACATGGGGCAGTTCACCGCCGGTCTCCAGCTCCAGCGAGTGCTGTGTGACATACCACTGGCGCCGACCGGGCGGATCCCCCTCCCGCCACGCCCCGGTGGCCGGCGGCAGGGGAACCTCGGGAAGCGGTACGGCGTTCAGGACGCGGCGCCCTTCGCCGCGCGGAATCCGGCCTCCAGGTCGGCCTTGAGGTCGGCCAGGTTCTCGATGCCGACCGAGAGCCGCACCAGACCCGGCGTGGTCCCGGTCGCCGCCAGCTGCTCCTCGTCCAGCTGGCTGTGGGTCGTGGAGGCCGGGTGGATGATCAGGCTCCGGACGTCACCGATGTTGGCGAGATGACTGAACAGCTCGACCGCGTCCACGAACCGCTTGCCCGCCTCCACACCGTCCCGCAGTTCGAAGGAGACGATCGCGCCGGCGCCTCGCGGCAGGTACTTACGGCCGGCCTCGTACCACTTGCTGGACTCCAGGCCCGGATAGTGGACCGCGGCGACCTCGTCGCGCTGCTCCAGCCACTCCGCCAGCGCCTGTGCGTTCGCCGAGTGCCGCTCGATGCGCAGGCTCAGCGTTTCTACACCTTGCAGGAGGAGGAAGGCGGAGTGCGGGGAGAGCGCCGGGCCGAGGTCGCGCAGCAGCTGCACGCGCAGCTTGATGGCGAAGGCGCCCGGGCCGAGCGCCGGCCAGTAGCGCAGACCGTGGTAGCTGGGGTCGGGCCGGTCGAAGTCGGGGAAGCGTTCGGCGTGCGCGCCGAAGTCGAAGGTGCCGCCGTCCACCACCACACCGGCGATCACGGTGCCGTGTCCGCCGAGGAACTTGGTCGCCGAGTGCACCACGATGTCCGCGCCGTGCTCGAGGGGCCGCAGCAGATAGGGAGTCGGCACGGTGTTGTCCACGATCAGCGGTACACCCGCCTCATGGGCGACGTCGGCGACAGCCCGTACATCGAGGACGTTGCCGCGCGGATTGCCCAGCGTCTCCGCGAACAGCGCCTTGGTGTTCGGCCGGATCGCCGCCCGCCAGGCCTCGGTGTCGTCGGGGTCGTCGACGAAGGACACCTCGATGCCGAACCTGGGCAGGGTGTGCCGCAGCAGGTTGTACGTGCCGCCGTACAGCGAGGTGCTGGAGACGATGTGGTCCCCTGAGCTCGCCAGCGTCAGGATCGCCAGGGTCTCCGCGGCCTGGCCGGAGGACAGTGCGACGGCCGCGACCCCGCCCTCCAGGGCGGCGACGCGCTGCTCGAAGACGTCCTGGGTCGGGTTGTGGATACGGGTGTAGATGTTGCCGGGCTCGGCGAGCGAGAACAGGTCGGCGGCGTGCTGGGTGTCCCGGAAGACGAACGACGTCGTCTGGTAGATCGGCGTCGCCCGGGCGCCGGTCGTCGGGTCGGGCGCGGCACCGGCGTGGATCTGCCTGGTCTCGAACGACCAGGCCGAGGTGTCGGGTCCGGCGGGCGACTCCTCGGGGGTGTGACCGGCGGTGACGGAGTCGATGGGCTGGCTCATGGTGCTCCTCGTGCGGGAAGACGGGGTGAAGAGAAGAGAGGGCCGTGGCGGAGCGTCAGCTCACGGCGGGACAACTCATCGTGGTGACACGCACGTAGTCCACGTGGCGTCGGGTCACAAGCACCGTCATGCGACGAGCGAACCACAGCGGATCAGGCCGGGCCAGGTGCATGTCCCGCCCGACATGCAGACTTCACGAACGACGGGGGCGGCAGGCCGTCGACGTCCCGCGCCGGGGCGGAGGCCGCTCAAGCGAGGGAGGATCCGGCCGTGCGGCCGGCCCCCGAGCCCGGCCCGCCGCGCTGGGGAAGAGCGGGCTGGACGTGGACGTCGAGCAGGGAGTGCAGACAGGCGTACGAGGGCGCGGTGTCGACCAGCAGGTGGTACGTGATCGTCGTACCGCTGCCGATCCTGCCGGGGCCGATCCTCAGCTCACCGCCGCGCATCCGGGCCGGCGGGGCCTGGGCCGCGCTCGGCGCGGACTCGGTGGAGAGGATCTCGACGTACGGCACGCCGAGGCTCACCCGGAACGGCTCGCCGCGGTCGAAGGCGCTGCTGGCGATGTCCCGCCGCCCGGGGTTGGTCAGCACCACGGTGACGAGATGGGGATCGGTGAGCAGGGTGCCGTTGCGCCGGATCTCCAGACCTCCGTCGAGACGTCGGCGTACCAGGGGCCGGTGGCTGACCCGGTAGGTGAGGCGCCGCCGGGGATGTGCGACCCGGAACGCGGCCCAGATCGCGCCGAGGCCCACGACGATCGTCCCGGCGACACCGGCCGCGGTCCAGAAGGTGTCCAGCAGGTAGAAGGGGCCGGACGCGAGGGGCAGCGGTGAGGGGGCGTCCATGGGGCGCCGCTCAGAGCGGGTGGACGGGGTCCCCGCCCGTCGAGCCGAGGAACCTGCGCCACTCGTGGGGCGAGAACAGCAGGGCCGGACCGTCGGCCAGCTTGGAGTCCCGGACGGCGACGACACCGGGCGCGGCGGCGACCTCCACGCACGCCCCGTTGCCCGAACTCCGGCTGCTCCTGCGCCAGTCGGCCCCCTCCAGGGCGCCCGGAAGACGCTGTGTGCGCTGCGTGCTCATGCTGGGTGCATCTCCCTTGCGATCCGCTCCAGTGTCGCGGCGGTGTCCTGCGGGTCGGGAGCGGCGGCCCGCACCAGGTCGAAGGTCTGGATGAAGCTGCGTACGTCCCGCTCCTTCTCCAGATAGACGTTGCCGGCGATCGAGTTGACGTAGACGACCGTCGGGGTGTGCGGCTCGAACTCCAGCAGCGAGAAGGTCCCCGCCAGCGCCGCGTGGGCGCCCTTGGCGGTCGGCATGACCTGGATGGTGACGTTCGGCAGGGCCGTCGCCTCGATCAGGTGCTCCAGCTGGGCCGCCATCACCTCCCGCCCGCCCATGGGACGGCGCAGGGCGCTCTCCTCCACCACCACCCACAGCTCCAGCGGGTCCGGGTCACGGGTCAGCAGCGCCTGCCGCTCCTTGCGGAAGCGCACCAACTGGTTCACCTCGTAGGGATCGTTGGGCCGTACGGCCGCGATCACCGCGTGGGCGTACTCCTCGGTCTGCAGCAGGCCGTGCACGAACGTCGGCTCGTAGGAGCGCAGGACCCGGGCGTCGGCCTCCAGTCCGGCGTAGGTGGCCATGCCCGAGGGCAGGACCTCCGCGTAGTGCGTCCACCAGCCCTGCTGCTGGGCGTCCTTGTGGATCTGCATGACCGTCTCGATGCGCAGCGGGTCGGTGACCCCGTACCACTGGAGCAGGTCCCGCACGTCCCGTGCCTTGATGGGGGCCTGTCCGGTCTCCACCCGGCTGATCTTGGACATGGAGCACTCCAGGTGCGTCGCCACGTCCTCGATCCGCCTTCCCGCGTTCTCCCGCAACCGCCGCAGCTCGGAACCGAGTTGGCGCCGCCGCACAGTCGGGCCGCCGGTCGTGGCCATGGCCTCACCCCCAGCAATCAACACCCAGATGTATTGCTCGACGCAAGTGTGCGGCCCATCCAACGGGCTTGTCTTCCCCTTGAGTTGGTTCGAGACATTTGGCTCGCGCAATTGCGTGGAGGAAGCCCCTCTGGCGGAAACGGCACCGCCCCGGCAGGCGGAATGCCTGCCGGGGCGGGACGGCTTGAGGGACCGTCAGTCGTCCGGCGCGAGGAGCCACCGGATGACCCCGGCCTCAGCTCAGGGAAGCCAGCGCCTCGTTCCACGTGGCCGACGGGCGCATGACCGCGGCGGCCTTCGCCGGGTCGGGCTGGTAGTAGCCGCCGATGTCGGCCGGCTCGCCCTGGACGGCCAGCAGTTCGCCGACGATCGTCTGCTCGTTGGCCAGGAGCGTCTCGGCGAGCGGGGCGAAGGCCTTCGCCAGGTCCGCGTCGTCGGTCTGCGCCGCCAGCTCCTGCGCCCAGTACAGGGACAGGTAGAAGTGGCTGCCGCGGTTGTCGATGCCGCCGACGCGCCGGGTCGGGGACTTGTCCTCGTTGAGGAAGGTCGCCGTGGCGCGGTCGAGGGTGTCGGCGAGGATCTTGGCCTTCGGGTTGGCGGTGGCCGTCGCGTACTGCTCCAGGGACGGGACCAGCGCGAAGAACTCGCCGAGGGAGTCCCAGCGCAGGTAGTTCTCCTTGACCAGCTGCTGGACGTGCTTCGGCGCGCTGCCGCCGGCGCCCGTCTCGAACAGGCCGCCGCCCGCCATCAGCGGGACCACCGACAGCATCTTGGCGCTGGTGCCCAGCTCCAGGATCGGGAAGAGGTCGGTGAGGTAGTCACGCAGGACGTTGCCGGTGACCGAGATGGTGTTCTCGCCGCGGCGGATGCGCTCCACCGACAGCTTGGTGGCGTCGACCGGGGCGAGGATGCGGATGTCCAGGCCCTCGGTGTCGTGCTCCGGCAGGTACGCCTTGACCTTGGTGATCAGCTGCGCGTCGTGCGCGCGGGTCTCGTCCAGCCAGAACACGGCCGGGTCGCCGGTGGCGCGGGCGCGGGTGACGGCCAGCTTCACCCAGTCCCTGATCGGCGCGTCCTTGGTCTGGCAGGCGCGGAAGATGTCGCCCTCGGCGACCGGCTGCTCGATGAGCACATTGCCGGCCTGGTCGACCAGACGGACCGTACCGGCCGCCTTGACCTCGAAGGTCTTGTCGTGCGAGCCGTACTCCTCGGCCTTCTGCGCCATCAGGCCGACGTTCGGGACCGAGCCCATGGTGGAGGGGTCGTAGGCGCCGTTGGCACGGCAGTCGTCGACGACGACCTGGTAGACACCGGCGTACGACGAGTCCGGCAGCACCGCGAGGGTGTCGGCCTCCTGGCCGTCCGGGCCCCACATGTGGCCGGAGGTGCGGATCATGGCCGGCATCGAGGCGTCGACGATGACGTCGGACGGCACATGCAGGTTGGTGATGCCCTTGTCGGAGTCGACCATCGCCAGGGCCGGGCCCTCGGCGAGCTCGGCGTCGAAGGAGGCCTTGATCGCGTCGCCCTCGGGCAGGGCGTCCAGGCCCTTGAGGATGCCGCCCAGACCGTCGTTCGGGGAGAGACCGGCGGCGGCGAGCGTGGCGCCGTACCGCTCGAAGGTCTTCGGGAAGAACGCGCGGACCACATGGCCGAAGATGATCGGGTCGGAGACCTTCATCATCGTGGCCTTGAGGTGCACGGAGAACAGCACGCCCTGGGCCTTGGCCTCGGCGATCTGCGCGGTGAGGAACTCACGCAGCCGCGCCACGTGCAGCACCGAGGCGTCGACGACCTCGTCCTCGAGGACCGGTACGGACTCGCGCAGGACGGTGGTCGTGCCGTCCTCGGCGACCAGTTCGATCCTCAGCGCGCCGGCCTCGGAGATCACGACGGACTTCTCGGTGGAGCGGAAGTCGTTCTCGCCCATGGTCGCCACGTTGGTCTTGGACTCGGGGGTCCAGGCGCCCATGCGGTGCGGGTGGGTCTTGGCGTAGTTCTTGACCGACGCGGGGGCGCGGCGGTCGGAGTTGCCCTCGCGCAGGACCGGGTTGACCGCGGAGCCCTTGATCTTGTCGTAGCGGGCCTGGATCTCCCGCTCCTCGTCGGTCTTCGGGTCGTCCGGGTAGTTCGGCAGCGCGTAGCCCTGGCCCTGCAGCTCGGCGATCGCGGCCTTGAGCTGCGGGATCGACGCCGAGACGTTCGGCAGCTTGATGATGTTGGCCTCGGGCGTCTTGGCCAGCTCGCCCAGCTCGTGCAGGGCGTCCGGGATCCGCTGGTCCTCGGTGAGGTACTCCGGGAACACCGCGATGATGCGCCCGGCCAGCGAGATGTCCCGCGTCGTCACGGCGACACCCGCCTGCGAGGCGTACGCCTGGACCACCGGCAGGAAGGAATACGTCGCCAGGGCCGGGGCCTCGTCAGTGTGCGTATAGATGATGGTCGAGTCAGTCACCGGGTGCTCCGCTCCACGTCTGCAACATTGCTCGACATCAAGATATCTCGTGATCGGGTCGGGCTCGACAGGGGTCCGTGCAATCAAACGCCTGATCTCAGCGCGGCTGGACCGACTCCCTCGGCCACAGCACCTTCGAGAACCGTATGAGGTACCAGTACGCCGTCGGCGACCAGTGGCGCCACGACTCGGGTCCGGTCGCCGTGCCCGACGCGGACGACCTCTTCGACAGCCGGCGCTGCACGGGCGGGTGCGCTGGTCCTGTACGCGCTGCGCCAACTGGTCGGCGAGGACGTCTTCCACGCGATCGAGCGCCGTTTCCTCGACCGCTAGCGGGGCTCCTCGGCGACGACGGAGGACTACATCGCCGTCGCCTCGGAGGTCTCCGGCCAGGATCTGTCCGGATTCCTGCGGCGACTGGCTCTCCGGCACCCGGACGCCGCGGATGCCCGGCCACCCGGACTGGACGGTCACTCCGGTGAACTCGGCGTTCGCCTCACCGCACAGCCGCAGGGGCGGGCCCTGGCACGAGAACTCGGCGACCCTCTGACCTTCCGGGTCTCAGTCGAGGTGGGCGGCGCGCGCGTCGCCCACCTCCTCGTGGGCGCGCTGCTGCGGAATGGCGATCGACCCCTGCTGCAGGGCCACCGTCCGCGTGGGCGCCGGAATGCGGATGCCCTCCTCGCCGTAGCGCCGGTGCAGCCGCTTGACGAACTCGTGCTTGATCCGGAACTGGTCGCTGAACTCACCGACCCCGAGGATGACCGTGAAGCCGATCCGGGAGTCGCCGAAGGTGTGGAAGCGGACCAGGGGTTCGTGGTCCGGGACGGCGCCGGTGATCTCGGCCATCACCTCGGCGACGACCTCGCAGGTGACCTGTTCGACATGGTCCAGGTCGCTGTCGTAGGCGACCCCGACCTGGACCGTGATCGTCAACTGCTGCTCGGGGCGCATGAAGTTGGTCATGTTGGCCTTCGCCAGCTCCCCGTTGGGGATCACGACCAGGTTGTTCGAGAGCGCCCGGACGGTCGTCTGACGCCAGTTGATGTCCTCGACATAGCCCTCCTCGCCGCTGCTCAGCCGGATGTAGTCGCCGGGCTGCACGGTCTTGGAGGCGAGGATGTGGATGCCGGCGAAGAGGTTGGCGAGCGTGTCCTGCAGGGCGAGCGCGACCGCCAGACCGCCCACGCCCAGGGCGGTGAGCATCGGGGCGATCGAGATGCCCAGCGTCTGCAGCACCACCAGGAAGCCGATCGCCAGGACCAGCACACGGGTGATGTTGACGAAGATCGTGGCCGACCCGGCGACTCCGGAGCGGGACTGGGTGACCGCCCGCACGAGACCGGCGATCACCCGGGCCGCCGTGACGGTGACGACGAAGATGAGCACCACGGTCAGCACCTGGTTGACGTGGTTCTGGACCGTTCTGGTCAGCGGCAGCGCCGCACCCGCGGAGGCGGCACCGCCCAGGAACGCCGCCCACGGCACCACCGTACGCAGCGCGTCCACGATGACGTCGTCACCGCTCCAACGGGTACGGTCCGCGTGCTTGCCCAGCCATCGCATCACAACGCGCAGCAGAAACGCGGCCAACAGGCCCGCCACCAGCGCGATTCCGGCGATGACCAGGTCGTCCACGGTGAGCGCTCGGTTCACCGACTACCTCCAGGTTCAGGATGTGCGGCGGCTCATCCTGCCTTATCTCGCACAGGGGTTCGTACTGGAGAGGTACCCGGACGGTACGGATTCGGACGAGTTCCGTCTCAGATCACCTTCAGCCGCACCAGCGCCCCCAGCGTCAGCGCGCCCGGCACCAGCGGCAGCCACACGGTGATGATCCGGTACGCCAGCACCACCGCCGTCGCCACGGCCACCGGGCCGCCCGCCGCCACCAGCGCCACGATCAACGCGGCCTCGACCGAGCCCAGTCCGCCCGGTGTGGGCACCAGCGCGACCGCGACCGTCGCCGCGAGATAGGCCACGGCCATGTGCACGGGTGACACCGGCAGGTCGAGCGCCTGGCCGACGAGGACCAGCCCGGCCGCCTGCAGCACGGGGAAGGCCAGCGAGCCGCCCCACAGGGCGAGGGCACGGGACGGCCGGGTGTGCACCGAGCGCAGTTCGCTCAGCGCGGTGCGCAGGAACGAGACGACGGCGCCCCGCAGGCGCCGTACGAGAACCAGGACGGCCGTCGCCGCGACCAGGACCGCGCCCACGGTCAGCAGCAGCGGGCCCGCCGTGTGCCGGGGCAGCAGTGCGCCGAAGCTCAGCGCGTCCGGGAAGGCGAGCAGCAGGGCGGCCAGCAGGCTCAGCCGGGCGACCGACTCCGCCAGCAGATACAGGGCGAGCGCGGCGGAGGAGCGGGCGAGCGGGACCCCGCAGACGGTCATGAAACGGAGATTGACGGCGCCGGCGCCGAGGCCGGTGGGGAGCAGGTGGTTGGCCGAGCCGGCCGCGAACTGGGTGGCCAGCAGCCGTCGCTTCGGCAGCCGGTCGACCACCGCACCCTGCCGGGTGAACGCGGCGGCCACCCAGGTCAGACAGGTGGCACCGATCGCGGCCAGCAGCCAGGGCCACTCGGCCGAGCGCAGATGGCCGAAGCCCGCCACGAGAACGTCACGGTGCCGCGCGGCGACGACGGTGACCAGCAGGAGCGGAACCAGGCACAGGATCTGGCGGACCGGGACGCGACGGGGGAACCGTCCCGGATCGGCGGGGCCTTGGGGAAGTCGAACCGCAGTCACATCTGAAGAGGGTTTCCGCACCGCGCCAACTGCGGGTTGCGGGATCGCGGACAGCGTCTTACGGACGGACAGCGGCTGGGGAGGCGGGGGAGGCAGTGCCATGGGGTCCTTCGGGGGAGGGGGCGCGATGGCGGGAGTATTGACCTCGACAACGGTCGAGGTTCTACGTTCTCTCCCATGAGCATGGAAACCACAGCGTGGACACAGCTGCACAGTGTCATGACCGCCCAGCAGGAGCGCCGACCTGTGGCGCGTGCCACGTTGCGCCGCATCGCCGCGTTCGCCCGTCCGCACCGCGCCCGTATCGCGCAGTTCGTGCTCCTCGGGGTGGTGACCGCGCTGCTGGCGGTCGCGACCCCGCTGCTCGCCGGGCATGTCGTCGACGCGATCGTGTCGGACGGCGACCAGGGCACCGTCGTACGGCTGGCCCTGCTCATCGCGCTGATCGCGGTCGCGGAGGCGACGCTCGGCATCCTCGGCCGGAGGCTCTCGTCGTCGCTCGGGGAGGGACTCATCCTCGATCTGCGCACGGCTGTGTTCGATCATGTGCAGCGGATGCCGGTTGCGTTCTTCACACGCACACGTACGGGCGCACTGGTCTCCCGGCTCAACAACGACGTCATCGGCGCGCAGCGCGCCTTCAGCAACACCCTGTCCGGAGTGGTCAGCAACCTGGTCACCCTGGTGCTCACGCTCGCGGTCATGTTCACGCTGTCCTGGCAGATCACCCTGCTCGCGCTGGTGCTGCTCCCGGTGTTCGTCGTCCCGGCGCGGCGCATGGGCAGCCGTATGGCCCGTATGCAGCGCGAGGCGGCCACGCTCAACGCGGCGATGGGCACGCGGATGACCGAGCGCTTCTCGGCGCCCGGCGCGACCCTGGTGAAGCTCTTCGGGCGCCCGGAGGAGGAGTCGGAGGAGTTCGCCGCGCGTGCCCGCCGGGTCGCGGAGATCGGTGTCCGCACCGCCACGGCCCAGTCGGTGTTCATCACCGCGCTGACCCTCGTCTCCTCCCTGGCCCTCGCCCTGGTCTACGGCCTCGGCGGCTGGTTCGCGCTGCGCGGCAGCCTGGAGCCGGGCGCCGTCGTCTCCCTGGCCCTGCTCCTGACCCGGATGTACGCCCCGCTCACCGCGCTCGCCGGCGCCCGTGTCGAGGTGATGAGCGCCCTCGTCAGTTTCGAGCGGGTCTTCGAGGTGCTCGACCTCAAGCCGCTGATCGAGGAGAAACCGGACGCCCGCGACGTCCCCGAGGGCCCCGTGGCGGTGGAGTTCGACGACGTCCGCTTCGCCTACCCGTCCGCCGACAAGGTCTCCCTGGCCTCCCTGGAGGAGGTCGCCTCCCTGGACACACGGGGCGGTGCCGAGGTCCTGCACGGCATCTCCTTCCGCGCCGAACCCGGGCGCACCGTCGCGCTCGTCGGCTCGTCCGGCGCCGGAAAGTCCACCATCGCCCAACTGCTCCCGCGCCTCTACGACGTCGACGCGGGCGCCGTACGCATCGGCGGCGTCGACGTCCGGGACCTGAGCGCCGGTTCGCTGCGCGCGACCCTCGGCATGGTCACCCAGGACGGTCACCTCTTCCACGACACGGTCCGGGCCAACCTCCTCCTCGCCCGCCCCGAGGCGACCGAGCCCGAACTCTGGGACGCCCTGCGCCGCTCCCGGCTCGACGACCTCGTCCGCTCCCTGCCCGACGGGCTGGACACGGTCGTGGGGGAGCGCGGCTACCGCCTCTCCGGCGGCGAACGCCAGCGCATGACCATCGCCCGTCTGCTGCTGGCCCGTCAGCGTGTCGTCATCCTCGACGAGGCCACGGCCCACCTGGACAACACCTCCGAGGCCGCGGTCCAGGAGGCGCTCACCGAGGCGCTGGAGGGCCGCACCGCGGTGGTGATCGCCCACCGGCTCTCCACGGTCCGGGCGGCCGACCTGATCCTCGTGATCGAGGACGGTCTGATCGCCGAGCGCGGCACCCACGAGGAGCTCCTCGCCGCGGGCGGGCGGTACGCGGAGCTGTACCGGACCCAGTTCGAGGAGCGGCACCGCGCGGACGGCGCTCCGGAGATCGAAGTCGTGGCCTAGCGAAGGCCACCGGCCCCGGGGCGGCGGGGCCGCCCCGGGGCCGGTGGCTCATGGTCCGCCGCTAGGGGGTGACCGGCGCGTCCTTCTTCCGCCGCACCCGGTCGCGCACCACCGCGAAGGCGACCACGGCCAGCGCCACCAGCGTCGACAGGACCACCTGGTCGCGTCCGCCGCCGTCGGCCGTGTCGGTGAGCATGTAGCCGAGGACGAAGGTGATCAGGGCGATGGTCGCCCAGGTCAGGTAGGGGTAGAGCCACATCCTCACGACGAGCTTCTCCGGTGTCTCGCGCTGGATGATCTTCCGCATCCGCAGCTGGGAGAAGCAGATCACCAGCCAGACGAACAGGGCGATCGCACCGGAGGAGTTGAGCAGGAACTGGAAGACGGTGTCCGGCCACAGGTAGTTGAAGGCGACCGCGACGAAGCCGAAGACCACCGAGGCGAGGATCGCCGTACGCGGCACACCGCTGCCCGTGGTGCGGGCGAAGGAGGACGGCGCGTCGCTGCGCCCGCCGAGCGAGAAGGCCATGCGGGAGGCGGTGTACAGACCGGAGTTGAGACAGGAGAGCACCGAGGTCAGCACGATCGCGTTCATGATCTGGGCGGCGTGCGGGATGCCGATGGAGCTGAGGGCGGCGACATAGGAGCCGTCCTTGAGGATCGCCGGGTCGTCCCAGCGCAGCAGGGACACGACGATCAGGATCGAGCCGAGGTAGAACACCGCGATCCGCCAGATCACGCTGTTGGTGGCCTTGGTGACCGCACCCCGCGGGTCCTCGGACTCGCCCGCCGCGAGGGTGACGATCTCGCTGCCCATGAAGGAGAAGACCACCATCAGCACGCCGGTGAGGATCGCGCCGGGGCCGTTGGGGAGGAAGCCTCCGTGCGCGGTGAGGTTCGAGAAGCCGGACGCCGGGTGGTCCGAGCCGGGCAGCAGACCGAAGATCGCGAGCCCGCCGAGGACGATGAAGGCGGCGATGGCGACGACCTTGATGCCCGCGAACCAGAACTCGAACTCGCCGTAGGAGCTCACCGAGACGAGGTTCGAGGCGGTCAGCACCACCATGACGATCAGGGCCCAGCCCCACTGCGGGACCGCGGGTACCCAGCCGGCCAGGATCTTCGCGCCCGCGGTCGCCTCGACCGCGAGCACCACGACCCAGAAGAACCAGTACAGCCAGCCGATGGTGAACCCGGCCCAGCGGCCGAGCGCCCGGTCCGCGTAGGCGGAGAACGAGCCGGAGGTGGGGTTCGCCGCCGCCATCTCGCCCAGCATCCGCATCACCAGGACGACGAGGACGCCGACGAGCGCGTAGGAGACGAGGATGCCGGGGCCGGCGGCGGCGATGCCGGAACCGGAGCCGACGAACAGGCCGGCGCCGATGACACCGCCGATGGCGATCATCGACAGATGGCGGTTCTTCAGGCCGGGCTTGAGGCCGGGCTCGGCGGGCGGACTCTTGGTGATCGTTGAGGTCATCGCGGCACATCCATCAGGGGAGTGGGGACGGTGACCCGGAAATTAGTTCAGGACGATCCAAAAGAACAAGACTTGTTTAAGTGTTCATCATGCTCTATTTTGCGTGCAACGTGGAACAGCCCGTTTGACGTGGGACAGCCCGTTTAAGGTGACCTCGTGGTGAACACAGCGGGCAAGTTCGGGCCCTACAACCAGCAGGGTCCGTCGAGATCGGCGGCGTTCAGAGGGCAGAGCGGATCCGAACTCGTCCGCTCACGGATCGCCCTCCAGGTGCGGCTGATGGCCCTGCCTCCCCAGGAGCGGCTGCCGGACGCCGGTGTGCTGGCCGAGGAGCTGGGTATGGGCGAGATCACTGTGCGCCGCGCGCTGGAGGGCATGTGCCAGGACGGCCTGCTCGACCGCCGACGCGGCCGGGCCGGCGGCACCTTCGTCGCCCAGGGCTGGGAGACGGTCGTACCGTTGCTGCACGACGCCGACGAGGCGGCCTCGCTGGAGGCCTTCCATCTGCTGCTCGAATGCGGTCTGGTCGCGCAGGGCGCGGGCGAGGTGCCGGCCGGGCGGCTCGCGGCGCTCCAGGCGCTGGTCGACGAGATGGACCTGATCGAGGACCCGGCCCGGCTGCTCATGCTGGAGACCCGCTTCCACCTCGACCTCGCCGAGGAGCTCGGCGGCGCGGGCATCCGCGAACTCGCCGCCGACCTGCTGGGCAGGCTCTGTCTGGTCCAGCCCGCTCCGGCCCCCGAGGTCGTACGGGCCCGCAACCGCTGCCACGCCGAGCTGCTCGCCGAACTCGGCCGCGGCGCGCTCGCCCCGGCCGTACAGGCGGTGAAAGCACATCCGCATGCCCGCCCGAGCTGACACCCCCGCGCAGCCGACCGTCGCTTTCGTGCCGCCGCCCAGCAGAAGGAGTCGCCGTCATGCCTGACCCCGAAGGAGTCGGCGCGCCCCAGCGGCTGCGGGGCGGCGTCCTCGGCATGGCGGACATCGCCGCCGCCACCATGGCCAACGTCGGCCCCGCCATGAGCTTCTTCTTCGGCTTCGCCTTCCTCGCCACCACCGCGGGCGTCGCCTCCCCGCTGACCATCCTCGCCGCGGGCGTCGCGGTCGCGCTGCTCGGCAACACGCTCGCCCAGTTCTCCCGGGCGCACCCCTCGGCGGGCAGTTTCATCACCTTCGTCGGCAAGACCTTCGGCCCGGTCAGCGCGGTGACCACCGCCCTGCTGGCCGGGCTCGGGTACATCATCGGGATGGCCGCGGTCATCGCGATCTCCGGCGGCTTCGTCCAGATCACCCTGCACCACTACACCGGCGTCGACCTGCCGTGGATCATCTGGACCCTGCTGCTGACCGGCCTGGCGGTGGTGCTGATGCTGCGCGGAGTGGTGGTCTCCACCAAGTGGGCCGGCTACTTCTTCGGCGTCGAGATGCTGGTCCTCGTCGTGGTCTCCGTCGCGGCGCTCGTCGAACACCGCGGCAACCTCTCCGCCGCCCCCTTCCTGCCCGGTCACATCCAGCACGGCCTCAGGGGCCTCGCCGCCGGCTTCCCGCTCGCGGTCTACCTCTTCATCGGCTGGGAGAACTCGGCCGCCCTCGCGGAGGAGACGGAGAACCCCCGGCGCAACGTCGGCCGCGCGGTCCTCTCCTCCGTCGCCATCATGACCGTGAGCTACATCCTCTTCTCCTACGCCACCGTCACCGGCTTCGACTACGACGTCGCCCGCCTCGGCGAGGCCCGCATCCCGTTCATCGACGTCGCCCACGACACCCTCGGCGCCCTGGCCCTCCTCGCCTACATCGGAGGCCTGACCTCCACCCTCGGCGTCCTGATCGCCGGCATCAACTCCCAGGCGCGGCTGGTGTTCAACGCCGGCCGTGAGGGACTGCTCCCGTCCTTCTTCGGGTACGTCCACCCCACGCGCCGTACGCCGAACAACGCGATCGTCACCTTCGCCGCGATCTCCCTGCTGATCATCGGCGCCTGGGGTCTCGGGCATCTGCTCGGTCCGGACGGCGGCCCGATGAACCCGGTGGTGTTCTTCACCGAGTCCTCCAGCCTCGGTGCCATCCTGATCCTGCTGGTCTATCTCGCGTCCAACATCGCCCTGCCGTTCTACTACCGCCGCTACCGGCCGCAGGAGTTCCGCCTGGTCCGCCACCTGGTGCTGCCGGGCCTCGGCGCCCTGGCCATCCTGGTGCCGCTGTACTACCTGGCCAAGCCGGGCCAACCGGCGCCGTACAGCTGGTTCCCCGTCGCCGCGCTCGCCGCCCTGCTGCTCTCCGTCGGCTACGCGGCCCTTCTCGTCCGGCGTGACCCGACCCTGGCCGAGCGCGTCGGCTCGGTCGTCGCTGACGCGGAGTGAGAGCCGGCCGCACTCTGACGGCCGAGTGCCGGCACGGCGCGCAAGACCCGGTGCGTGAGGGCATGTCTGCAGGTGAGGGCCTTTTTGGCGGGTTCGGGGGCCGGGAGGAGGGCTCAGGACCGGTTGCGAGGCACTCCGGGGCTTTTCACCGTGAGCCCAAGAGAGCTGCACTCGTCAGCCCCTGAAAGGAACCTGCATGTCCCCCCTCGTATCCCGCGGACTGCTCCTGCCGTCCGTCGTCTGCGCCGCGCTGGTCCTCGGTCCCGTCGGCACCGCCGCCGCCACGGTCGGCCACCACCCGGGAGCCTTTGACACCACCTTCGCGCAGTCGTCCGTCGCGGGGGCGACCGCGGCCGATGACACGGAGGACGTCGGCCGGTGGCTCGACGAGGTGAAGCAGCTTGACGGCACCGAATCGCTCGACCCGCTGCTCGGTGTCCTGACCGAGCTCAACGAGCGCGGCGCCGGCCCGCTCGGCGTGGAGGAGGCGGCCCGGTACCGGAAGGCGGTCGAGACGGCGTCCGCCTCCGTCGTACGGGAGCTGGAGGCCCGCGCCGGCACGGTGGCCGACCGCACGAACCGGGCCGGGGTGCGCGCCGCCGACCCGGTCTCGGACGCCGTGGCCCAGATCCAGTCGGTCGTCGCGGATCTGGTCAAGGCCCTGACCTCGCTCGACCTGGGCTCGGTCCTGAGCGCTGTGACCGGACTGCTGTCGCCCGTCCTCTCCCTGGTCACCGGACTCCTGGGCGGTCTGCCCTCGGTGCCGGCCACCGGGTGACCGAGGACCGCAGGACGATTCGGGGCGGACCGCGGGACACGTGGTCCGCCCCGTCGTGTGCGGTGTGACACCAAAACACCACCGGGCCGCGGGAGTTGCCGGATGGCCTAATATCCGAATATCTGAATCAACAGCAGAGAGTGTCCCGGCTCGTGTGCTCCATGAGACGCGTGTGCTCCATGGGAAGGGAGAGGATCACTTGCTCCCGAGGGATCCCATCCAGGAGAACGGCACCCTTCTCGTCGGCAGGCACACGGAGATCGAGCGTCTCTCCGCGGTCGTGACGGAGCTGGCCGAGGGCCGGGGAACGGTCCTGGAGGTCACCGGTGAGCCCGGGATCGGCAAGACGGCTCTGCTCGGGCTGTTCGCCGAGCGGGCTGCCGGGACCGGGGCTCGGGTGGCGCGGGTCCACGCCGCGCGCGGCGCGACACAACCCGGCCAGTTCATCGCAGAGATGCTGGATGCCCTGGGAGTGCCGGACACCCCCGTCGCCCGGCACCCGGACGCCGACGAGGGTGCCGAGGTGCGGAGCGCACTGGGGCGCTGGGCGGCGCGACGCGGCGGTGTGCTCGTCGTCGACAACGTGCATCTGTGCGACGAGCGGTCTGCGAGGCTGATCGCGCGCCTCGTGCGGACCCCGCCGCCCGGTCCGTTCGTCCTGGCGCTGGCCCACCGCCCCCGGCGGTCCGGCCCCGCCTTGCGGGAAGCGCTCGAACACGGCGTCGAGACCGGCTCGGTCATCCGCCTGGCCCCGTCCTCGCTGGACCTCGGGGCGACAAGCACATTCCTCGGCCACCGGGGACTGGCCGGTGGCAAGGGACTGCCCGGCCGTACCGGGGCCCACACGGACACCGCCTCCCGGCCCGCCGTGTCCGACTCGGCCCGCGACCACGCGTACACCGAGTGGCGGGCCTCCCCGGCACCGGTGGTCGACGGCACCTACGCCGAGCGGTTGCACGCCGCCTCCGGCGGCAACCCGCGGATGCTGCGCATCCTGCTCGCCGCGCGGTGGGACCCGGACGAGTGGCCGCTCAGCGCCGGTCAGGACCGGGACGGCATGCTCCGGGAGGCCGCCTCCGTCGTCGGCGAGCTGGATTCCCTCGGCGCCGACGCCGCGCTCGCGGTCCAGGCAGCCGCCGTGCTCGGCGACCCCTTCCTGCCGGACGACGTCGCCGCGGTCTGCGAACTCCGCCTGGAACGAACCCTCGGCGCCTTCACCGAACTCGTCGAAGCGGACCTGATACGGCCGCTGCCCCCGGGCGGCGGCTACGCCTTCCGCCATCCGGTGCTCGGCCATGTCGCCCTGGAACACGCCTCACCGTCCCTGCGCGTCAACACTCACCGACGCGCCCTGGACCTGCTCACCACACGAGGAGCGTCGGCCCTCCGACGCGCCCGGCACGCCGAGCACCTGGCCGGCGCGGGCGGTACGCGGGCCCGGCGGATCCTGATCGAGGGCGCGGCGGAGGCGATGGCCAAGTCCCCGGCCGTGGCCGCCCGTTGGCTGCGCCTGGCGCTGGACCACCTCCCCGCCGGGGAGGGGATCAGCGGCCCCCGGGTCGCTCTGGTGCTCGACCGGTGCCGGGCCCTCGGCGCCGTGGGCCGTCTGCAGGAAGCCCGTTCCCTGGCGCACGATCTGCTCCGGCACCAGTCGGATCTCCCCGAGGATCTGCGGCTGAGCGTCTACGCCGTCTGCGGGGAACTGGAGCGTCTGCTGGGCCGCCACCAGGAGGCCGAGGCAGTCGTCCGCGCGGCACTCGACCTCGTACCCCGCCCCCTGCCCCTTCCGCTGCCCGCGCCGACGGCCGAACTCATCACCACCTACGGGCGGGTGCAGCTGTTCCGCGGCGCCTACGGCGAAGCACGTGACCTGGTCCGCGCGGCGGCGGAGGCCGCCGGAGCGACCGGCCCGGCTGTGCCCTATCTGCGGGCCCTCGGCGCCCTCGGCGACACCCAGCTCGGGCTGCTGCCCGAGGCCGTCGCCGAGGTCACCAGGTGCGCGCGGATCGTGGACGCCTTGCCGGACGCCGCCGCCGTCACCATGCCGGACGTGCTGGCGATGCTCGGCTGCGCGGAGTTGTTCCAGGAGCGGTTCCACGACGCCTACCGGCACCTGGAGCGAGGACTGCAGGCGACCACGGGCGCCACCCGGAGGTTCATCCGGATCAACCAACTCGTGGCCCTGTGCCATCTCGACCAGCTGACGGGGCGTCTGGAGTCGCTGTGCCGCCGCGCCGAGGAGGCCGAGCTGCTCGCCCGGACGAGCGGGGTCGACGAGGCCGCCGGGATCGCCATGGTCCTGCGGGCGTCGGGGCTGCTGTGGACCCGGCCCCGGCGGGACACCGACAGACTGCTCGAACTCTCGGGGCGGGGACTCGCCCTCGCTCTGCGCAAGCGGGGCTGGCGGGCGGCCGTGGCGGTCGGCCTGCACGCGCACGCGCAGCTCCTGGGCGGGGACCCGGCGGGCTGTCTGCGTACCCTCGTCGAGGAGGGCGGCCCGTGGCTGCAACGGCTGCTGCCCGCCTGGCAGCCCTCACTGCTGGCGCTCGCCTCCGTCGCCGCGCTGCGCTGCGGTGACATCGACGCCGCGCGCGACTGGGCCGGGGCGGGGGAGACCGTGGCCGAGCGGCTGGGGCTGCCGCTGCAACGGCACCAAGTGCGCAGGGCCCGGGCCGCGATCCACGCCGCCGAGGGCGAACACCATCGGGCGGCGGAGCTGTTCCACGAGACCGCGGAGTCGTTCCGCCGTGCGGGTCTGCCGGTGGAACACGCCTGGACCCTGGTGACCGGAGCCCCTTCGGCGCAGGCGGCCCAGGGCACCCAACAGGCGCTGGAGTGGCTCGACATCGCGGGCAGGGCCGCTCGCGCCTGCGGCGCGCAGCGGGTCCGCGAGGAGGCGGCGAGGGTCAGGACCCTGCTGCCGGCGTCCCGCGCCGCAACCGGTACGGCTGCCGGGGCGGCCGAGGACGCGGGTGCCCGGGCGACGACCGCCCTGCTCACCGAGCGGGAGCGGGAGATCGCGGAACTGGCGGCAGGGGGAAAGCGCACCAAGGAGATCGCGGAGCAGCTCTTCGTCAGCACCAGGACGGTCGAGACCCACCTCGGCCGTATCTACCGCAAGCTCGACATCCCCTCCCGCGCGGCCCTGCCCCGCGCCCTCGGCCGAGCGGCCCGCCGGCCGGCCGTCTGACCGACCGCGCGCCCGCGTCCCGTCTCCTCTCAGGCGGCGGACTGTTCGTGCAGACTGTGGGCGAGGGCCAGGAACAGACGGAGGTTCGTGACGTCCTTGGCCAGGTGGTTGGACCACAGGACGGCGTCGCCCGACGCGCCGGTGGTCATGATGCTGACCAGGCCGCCCCCGGCACGGATCTCCCGGACCTTCGACCAGGGCATGTCGCCCTTTCCGCGGACGGACACGGCCGTACGCGAGAGTGAGAGCGCTCCGAAGACGACCGTGCCGCCCTCGCCGAGCGTCTCCAGCACGGCCGGCCCCTGTGCGCGCAGGACCGCGTCCTGCATCCGGGCACCCCAGACCTCGGGACTGTCGTAGAGGTCCGTGATCCGCACCGAGCCGTGGCCGGGAGCGCTCGCCGTGTAGACGTATTTGGTCGGCGCGGGCACGCCGTTGATGACGAGCTGGGTGATCTCCTGCTGCAGGCGCAGGGTGTCCCAGCGCAGGGCGACCGGGGCACCGCCGTCCGGCGGGTCCACGACCAGCCCCGCCTCGAACAGGTGCAGCCGCCGGGCGGCCGCCTTCCGGCTGAAGTCGGGGAAGCGGCGCATGGCGAACCAGTAGTACAGCAGCCCGGGGACCACGAAGAACACCATGAGCATCAGGCAGTTGAAGACATGCGCCGTGTACACGGTCCGACGGAGGCGCTTCGGTGCGAACACGAACTGGAGGGCCCCCAACCGATGGCGGGCGGCCAGATCGGCGACCGCGGCCGACGAGGGGGTGAGTGAGGTCATGGTCACGAGCCTCCGAGCCGCGTCCACGTGGTGACGACCGTGGATCTACGTACTTCGGATACGTATCTTCCGCGCTCGGGCCGCCGTTCGGGCCGGTGGCGCCGGTGCGGCTGGTTACCGTACCGGTCATGTCTGACGCTCTTCGGGATCACCATCCACGGGAACTGACCCGGGTCTGGCAGCGGCCGGCGGGCCGGGTGCGGCCCGCGGTGACACTGCGTGGATTCGCCGACGGTCTGGGTGTGGCGGCCGTCGTGCCCGTCGGCGACGGCCGCGTCCTGCTGGCCGCGTCGGGCGATGACGAGGAGGACGACGTGGTACGGCTGTGGGACCCGGTGACCGGCGAGCAGGTGGGCGGCCCCCTGCGGGAGCACTCGAAGCCGGGCGGGCTCGTCGTGGCGTTGGCGGCCCTGCCCGTCGCCGGCGGACACACCCGGCTCGCCACGGCGCACCGCGACGAGGACGACGACGGGCATGTGGTGTACCTGTGGGACACGGTCACCGGCGAGCAGGTCGGCGGACCGCTGCCCGGCCCGGACGGCGTGTCGAACCTGGTCGCCGTACCCGGACCCGACGGGCGGCACCTGCTGGCCGTCACCCCGTACGACGAGGACGAGGTGTGGCTGTGGGACGCGGCCACGGCCCGGCCGGCCGTCGGTCCGCTGAGTGCCCCCGCGGACGCGGACGGTCCGAGCGCGATGACGACGGTGGCGCTCGCCGACTGCCGCACGCTGCTGGTCACCGCCCATGGCCACAAGGAAGGCGCCCTGCTGTGCCTGTGGGACCCGGCGACCGGCGAGCCGGTGCGGACACTGCTGTGCCCGCACGAGGACGAGGGCCGGCCGAGCGCCCTGGCGACGGTCCCGCTGCCCGGCGGAGACAGCCTGGTGGCCCTGTCCTGCAACGACGACGACCACGAGACGGTGCGGCTGTGGGACGTCAGCACCGGCGCTCCGGCCGGCGGCCCGATCACGGGTCACGGACTGCTTGCCGTCCCCATGGCCGACGGGACGACACTGCTCTCGATCGGCTCGGGCCTGTGGGATCCGGTGTCCGGGCGCCGCATCGCCGACCTGGGGACGAACCGTGTCCCCGGCGCGACGGCCGCCGTTCCGTCGCCGGACGGCCCCACCCTGCTCGCGGGCCACATGCCCGGCGGCGCCGTGTGGTTGTGGGATCCCACCACCGTGGAGCCGTCGACCGAGCCGGCGGGAGTCGGCTGGGACGGCCTGGTGGCACCTGTGCCGGCCGCCGACGGGCGCACCCTGCTCGCCACCCGCGGTGACACCACCGTCTGGTTGTGGGACCTGGCCACCGGAGAAGCCGCCGGGCAGCTGCACACCGGTGACACGGATGTTCTTACGGCGATGGCGGCGGCGTCACTGCCGGACGGGCGCACCGTTCTCGTCACCGCGTACGGAAGCGGCGCGCTCCGGTCATGGGATCTGGCCACGGGCGAGCCGGTCGGTTCGCTGCCGCCCGGCCGTACCGGAGCGATCCGGACCATGGTGCCGATCGTGTGCCCCGACGGGCGGACACTCGTGGCCACCGGCGGTCGGACGGGCGTCATCCTTCTTCGCGACCCGGAGACCTGCGAGAGGGCGAGTGATGTCCTCAACCGGCCCGAGCGACCACCGCTGACACTGGCCCCCGTTCCGCTGCCGGACGGACGCACTCTCCTGGCCAGCAGCGAGGCCACCCCCGCCCGGGGCGGTACGAGGGCGGTCCGGTTGTGGGACCCCGCCACAGGGCTGCCGGTCGGCGCCCCCTTCGAGAACCACCGGTACGTGGAGCACCTCGTGGCGCTGCCCATGCCGGACGGCCGGACGCTGCTGGCGGTTCGGGACTTCGACGGTTCGATCCGCGTGTGGGACACCGGCAGCCGTCACCTCGTGGGCGAACTCACCGGCGGCCCGACGGCCGCGATCGTCCCGCCCGGCGGCCACCCCCTGCTGGCCGTCGCCAGACGGGGCGCGATCGAGCTGTGGGATCCCCTGACCCGCCGATGGGCGGGCTCCCGTCCCCTGGAACGACCGGTCACGGCCCTGGCCGGTGTCGGGCCGAACCTCGTCGTCGGATGTACCGACGGCCTCGATGTCCTGGCCGTCGCCGGCTGAAACGTGCGGAGTCGCCGTGCACGGCGCGGTGGAAGGGGAGCTTGCGTTGCCGATCAGATCCGATGATCACCGAAGCGATGGCCCGGCCCGTGAAGGGGCCGCCACGGACGGGCGGTCGATCGATCCGGGGTGGCTGGTGAACGGCGACCCGGAGCAGGTCCTGGCCGCGCTGGACGGCGCCGCCGGGCGGGCGGACGCCCTGGCGGCTGCCGTGTACCGGGCGTCGGGGCATGTGCACCGTGACGCCGGCGCGGTCGTACGGCGGCAGTTGCTGGCGCTGGACGCCGCCCGGTACGGAGACCGGGAGCTGGCGAGGGAACTCGCCGAGGTGACCGCCGGTCAGGAAGGGCCGGAGCCCTGGGTCGTGCGGTGGGCGACCGGTACCGGCCCGGACTCCCGGCTGCGGTACGCGTTGCCCGCGCCGGCCGGGGTGGGAGCGCTGGCGACCGTGGTCGCGGAGGGCCGTGGACTCGCCGTCGCCGGCTGCGAGGACGGCACGCTGCTCTGGTGGGACCTGGCGACGGGCCGGAAGCTCGGCGAGGCGGTGAACGAGCACACCGGGGCGGTCGGGGCCCTGGCGACGGCGGTGCTGGACGGCCGTCCCGTCGCCGTGACCGGCGACTCCGAGGGTACGGTCCGGGTGTGGGACCTCGGCGGGGCAGAACTGGTCGACGTGTTGCGGCCGCACGACGACACCTCCCGTGTCCACCGGCTCGCCACCGCGCTGGTCGAGGGGCGGCCGGTCGTGGTCGGCCACAGCACCGGCCGGGGGCTGCGGATGTGGGACCTCGCCGGCCTCACCACGCGCGGCGAGCTGTTGACCGTGCGCACCGGCCTTGTGAGCTCTCTCGCCACGGCGGTGGTGGACGGCCGTCCCGTCGCCGTCACCGGCCACTCCTACGGAACCGTGCGCCTCTGGGACCTGCTCACGGGACGGGAGTGGGGCGCCAGGAGCGAGGACGACGAGGAGCCCGGCAGCGACGGCGACGGGAGCGACGGCGACGGCGACGGGAGCGACGGTGAGGGCGCGGCACGCGTCTGCGGCACCATGGAGATCAACGCCCTGACGCATGTCCTGGCGACCGACCCGACGTCCGAGTGCCCGTTCGCGGTGAGCGCCGACGCCCACGAGGTGCGCGTCTGGGATCTGGCCACGGGTGAGCCGGTGGGCGAGCCCGTGCCGGCGTGGTTCGCGCAGACGGCGGCGGTGAGCGTGTTCCACGGGCGCCCCGCCGCCCTGGTGGCGAACGACGGTGGCCATGGGCCCGTCGAACTGTGGGACCTCTCCGCCCGCACCCATCTGTCCCTGCCGCTGATCGGCCATGAGGCGACCGTACGAGGAGTGGCGACGGCCGTGGTGAAGGGACGTCACCTCGCCGTCACCGGCGGCGACGACCGCTCGGTCCGGATCTGGGACCTGGACGGCGAGAGCGAGACGGGCAGCCGGCCGACCGGGTACGCGCCACCCGTGCGGGAGTTCACCACGGCCGTCGTGGACGGCCGTTCCGTCCTCGTCACCGGCGGCTCGGACGAGGAGCTGCGGATCTGGGACCTCGACCGTGGCGCGCGGTTCGGCGCGCCCCTGACAGGTCTCACCGGCTCCGTGAGCACGCTGACGACGGGTCCGGTTGAGGGACGGCCCACCCTCCTCGCACGCGGCCGGGACAAGAAGGTGCTGATCTGGGACCTGACCACCCGGGAACAGCTGCACGGACGCTCCACGACGGAGTACACCAGTTCGTCCATCCAGTTCTTCGCGGTGCTGGAGGGTCGCTTCGTCGCCGTGACCTGGCAAGGACGCGTATGGGACCTGACCGCGAGCCGGTGGATCGGAGTGCCGCCGCGCCAGGACGGCGCCGCGGGGGCCCTGGCCCTGGAAGTGATCGAGGGCCGCGCCGTCGTCCTCACCGGCCGCGGGGCGGAGACGGTCCGCCTGTGGGACCTGGCCACGGGTGAACCGGCCGGGCCGCCCCTGACGGGACTCACCGGCAGGACGAAGGCCGGGGCGGTGGGAATGCTGGACGGCCGTCCCACCGTCGTCGCAGGGGGCGACGACAGAATGGTGCGGATGTGGGACGCGACGACCGGACGGCAGATCGGCGCCCACGCCTTCCCGGCCGCGATCAGCGGACTGGCGATGGCGCCGGGTGGTCGGCTGGTGGCCGGTTTCGGCCCGGACATCGCGGTCCTGGCCCACCGCCGGCCGTCCGTCTGACGACAGCTGACCGCGCCTGCGAAACCATGTAGCCTCCGAGGACCGCCCTTGACCCGCGGAAGCGGGCAGGGAGCAGGAACAGACGAATCGGGAGACCCTTCGTGTTTCGTACCATGTTCAAGTCCAAGATCCACCGTGCCACCGTCACCCAGGCCGACCTGCACTACGTGGGATCGGTGACCATCGACGCCGACCTTCTCGACGCCGCCGATCTGCTGCCCGGCGAACTCGTGCACATCGTCGACATCACCAACGGCTCCCGGCTGGAGACGTATGTGATCGAGGGCGAGCGCGGGTCCGGGGTGGTCGGGATCAACGGGGCCGCCGCCCATCTCGTCCATCCCGGCGATCTCGTGATCATCATCAGCTACGCTCAGGTGACCGACGCCGAGGCCCGGGCACTCGAACCCCGGGTCGTGCATGTGGACCGCGACAACCGCGTCGTGGCCCTGGGCGCCGATCCGTCCGAGCCGGTACCGGGCTCGGACCAGCGGCGCAGCCCGCAGGCCGTACCGGCCTGACCCGACCGACTCCCGGACCAGGAGCGTGCCCATGAGCGACATCGAGATCCGCGACGACCGGGCGGCGGGCCGCCTGGAGGCCTTCGGCGACGGTGCGGACGGTGAAGTCGTCGGCCACGTCGAGTACTTCGTCCTCGAAAGCCCCGGGCGCGCCCTGGTCCCCGTCCACACCATCGTGGAGCCGGCCCACGAGGGGAAGGGCATCGCGGGTGCGCTGGCGCGCGAGCTGTACGCCATCGCCGAGCGCGAGGGCGTCGTCGTCGCCCCGCTGTGCCCGTACGTCGTCAAGTGGGCCGAGCGCCACCCCGACGTCGCTCCGACGCCCGACCCGGCGCTGCTGCGTGCGGCGAAGGAGTGGCTGGCGGCGCACCCCGGACGCTTCTGAGCCAGGCGCGTTCGAGATTCGAGAGAGGCCCGGCCCCGCATGCTCGCCCTTCTGCACACCTCGCCCGCGCACGTCCCGGTCTTCGACGCCCTGCGCGACGAAAACCACCAGGGCCTGGGGCTGCGGCACTTCGTCGACGAGGAACTGCTGGTCCGGGCCCGGCGGTTGGGGCCCGAGGCGGTGGCGGGCGAGGTACGGGCCGTACTCTCCCGCGCGTTCGCCGAGGGCGCCCGGGCCCTGTTGTGCACCTGCTCCACCATCGGCGCCGTCGCGGAGGAGGCCGGCGCGCAGGCCGGGGTGCCGGTGGTGCGCGCCGACCGCCCGATGGCGGCCGCCGCGGTGGCCACCGGCACCCGGATCGTCGTCCTCGCCACGGTGGAGAGCACGTTCGGCCCGACGGTGTCCCTGATCGAGGAGGAGGCCCGTCGCGCCGGGCGCCCGGTCCAGGTGCGGACGCGGCTCGTGGACGGCGCCTGGGAGAGTTTCGCGGCGGGGGACGCCGAGCGCTGCGCACACCTGGTGGCGGTCGCGGCCGACGCCGTCACGGACGCCGACGTGATCGTCCTCGCCCAGGGCTCCATGGCCCCGGCCCAGCACCTGACGACCACGGCGGTTGCGGTGCTGTCCAGCCCCCGTGCCGGTCTCGCGGCGGGCGCCGCGGCGGCGCTGGGCGGGTAGGCCCACCTGGGCGCCCGCCGTCATACGGGCGGGTGAGTGGACCAGCGGCCGTCGGGTAGGCGGGGGAGTAGTCCAGAGCCGATGTCGACCGACTGGCCGGAGGACCCCATGACCGACCCGTACCCGGAACCCGTACCGCCGGGGCCCGGCCCCGCGCCGAACCCCCAGCCCCCGGACCCCGTACCGCCAGGACCCGGCCCCACCCCCGACCCGCGGCCCCCGGACCCCTACCCCTCCCCGGTCCCCACCCCCCAACCACCCCCCTCTCCGGAGCCCACCCCGACCCCACAACCACCGTCGCCCCCCAAGCCGGCCCCGCCCCCGTCACCGGTGCCGCCGGGCCCCGAACCGGTGCCGAACCCGGAGCCGGGACCGCCCTTGACCTGAGCGGCCGGTCAACCCCGCGTCGCCGTGACGAAGTTGTCGTACGCGACGAGGAAAGGCCGCCCGTTCTCACGCCGGTCGAGGCCCGGCGACGACAGCGGAGGCGGCGGGGACCCCTCGGGTCGCCCGCCGCCTCGTACTGCTGACCGGTGTCCGCCGTCAGGCGGTGACCTCCGACCGGTCTCCGCCCCACAGCGTGTGGAACGAGCCGTCCCGGTCCGTCCGCCGGTAGGTGTGCGCGCCGAAGAAGTCCCGCTGTCCCTGGGTGAGGGCGGCCGGCAGGCGCTCGGCGCGCAGGGCGTCGTAGTAGGCGAGGGCCGCGGCGAAGCCGGGGGTCGGGACCCCCTGACGGGTCGCGGCGACGACGACCTCGCGCCAGTCGTCCTGGGCGTCGGCGATCTCGCGCGCGAACGTGTCGTCCGACAGGAGGCTCGGCAGGTCGGCCCGGGTGTCGTACGCCGACCGGATGCGGTCCAGGAACGCGGCACGGATGATGCAGCCGCCGCGCCAGATCGCGGAGACCGCGCCCAGGTCGATGTCCCAGTCGTACTCCTCGCGGGCCGCCGCGATCTCGTGGAAGCCCTGCGTGTAGGAGACGATCTTCGAGGCGTACAGGGCCTGCTCGACGCGGTCGGCGAAGGCGCCCGCCTCGGACTCGGAGAGCGGTGTCGCCTTCGGGCCCGCCAGATCGCGGGACGCCTCGCGCAGCGCCGCGTGGCCGGAGAGGGAGCGGGCGAAGACCGCCTCCGCGATGCCCGAGACCGGGACACCGAGGTCGAGGGCGATCTGGACGGTCCAGCGGCCGGTGCCCTTCTGTTCCGCCTGGTCCACCACCACGTCCACGAACGGCTTGCCCGTCGCCGCGTCCACGTGGGACAGCACCTCGGCGGTGATCTCGATGAGGTAGGAGTCCAGCCGGCCGGTGTTCCAGGTGCGGAAGATCTCGGCGATATGCGCGGGGGAGTACCCGGCGACATCGCGCAGCAGCTGGTAGGCCTCGCCGATCAGCTGCATGTCGGCGTACTCGATGCCGTTGTGGACCATCTTCACGAAGTGCCCGGCGCCGTCCGGACCGACGTGCGTCACACAGGGCGCGCCGTCGGCCGCCTTCGCCGAGATCTTCTCCAGCATCGGGCCGAGCGAGTCGTACGACTCCCTCGGGCCGCCCGGCATGATGCTCGGGCCGTTCAGCGCGCCCTCCTCGCCGCCGGAGACGCCCATGCCGACGAAGTGGATGCCCTGCTCGCGCAGCGCCTTCTCGCGGCGGCGGGTGTCCGCGAAGTGCGCGTTGCCACCGTCGATGATCATGTCGCCCGGCTCCAGGAGCGGTGCGAACTCGTCGATCACCGCGTCCGTGGGGCCGCCCGCCTTGACCATGATGACCAGGCGCCGCGGCCGCTCCAGCGCCGCCACGAACTCCTTGGCGGTCTCCGCCGCGATGAAGTCGCCCTCGTCCCCGAACTCCTCGACCAGGGCGTGGGTACGCGCCGCCGTCCGGTTGTGCAGGGCGACCGTGTAGCCGTTGCGCGCGAAGTTTCGGGCGAGATTGCGGCCCATGACCGCGAGTCCCGTGACGCCGATCTGGGCTGTGTTGCTCATTCGGTTGGCTCCTAGAGGATCCGGTATCGGTGGTGCCGGTCGTGCCCGTCAGTATCGCCCCACCGACCATCCTGACGTGCCGGTACGCCGAGCGCATGTCCGGGTCGCCCGCTGCTTCGCAGCCTGATACGCACGACCGGCCCCACCTGCCTCAGCACTTCCGCAACTGCGGTGTATTCCTGTTTCTTTGAGATACAGCACGGCCGAATTGCCGTCTTGTCATGGCCTGTTCGTGCCGCTTACTTTTGGCCCTCCTGACGTATGCGCGTATGTCGAGGGGGACCTTCATGGCCGTACGCGGCCGGCACCGCCGGTATCAGCCGAACAGGATCAACCGGGCCTCACTGACCGTCACCGCCTCAGGCGCCGGTATGGCGATCCCGCTGATCGGCGCCGGCACCGCCCACGCGGCCGACGTGTCCACCTGGAACAAGGTCGCCGCCTGCGAGTCCGGCAACAACTGGAGCATCAACACCGGCAACGGCTTCTACGGCGGCCTGCAGTTCACCCAGTCGACCTGGGAGGCCTACGGCGGCGCCAAGTACGCGGCGCGCGCCGATCTGGCCACCAGGAGCCAGCAGATCGCCGTCGCCGAGAAGGTCCTCGACGGGCAGGGGCCGCGCGCCTGGCCCGTCTGCTCGGTGCAGGCGGGGCTGACCCGCGGCGGGCCCGCCCCGGACATCCGCACCGCGGACGTCACCACGAAGAAGACCGACGTCACCAGGAAGACCGAAGTCTCCCGGGAGAAGTCCTCGGTGAAGGACGTCCGGCCGCAGACCCCGCCCCAGTCGAGGGCGGGCACGGCCGAGATGTACACCGTGGTGCGCGGGGACTCCCTCTCGCGGATCGCCGAGACCGAGCATCTGCCCGGCGGCTGGCAGGGGCTGTACTCCGCCAACCGCGGGACCGTCGGATCCGATCCGGACCTGATCCTGCCGGGCCAGCGCCTGAACCTGCACGGCCGGGCGGCCGCGCCGAAGACCCACGAGAGCCGCGGACCCCGGACGGAGAAGGCCTCTTCGCACACCGAGGTCCGCACCGAGGAGAAGACCTCCACCCGGCACTCCCTGGTCGCCCCGGTCAGCGCCCCGATCGGCACCGGCTATCACGTGGCGGGCTCCTCCTGGTCGAAGGGCTACCACACCGGCGTCGACTTCCTCGTCCCCACCGGCACCTCGGTGAAGGCCGTCGCGACGGGCGAGGTCGTCAGCGCCGGCTGGGGCGGGTCCTACGGCTACCAGGTGGTGATCCGGCACTCCGACGGCCGCTACACGCAGTACGCCCATCTGTCGGCGATCTCGGTGCGGGCCGGCCAGAGCGTGGGCGAGGGGCAGCGCATAGGGCGCTCGGGGGCCACCGGCAATGTGACGGGCCCGCATCTGCACTTCGAGGTGCGGACGGGGCCCGGTTTCGGCTCGGACATCGACCCTGTCGCCTATCTCAGGGCCGGCGGGGTCAGGATTTGACCCGCACCCGGTGCCGGTCCCCGACCGGCACCGGGACGTACGAGCCGCCGTAGAAGGGGCCGTAGAAACGGTACCGGGCGGGATCGGTGAGCAGGTCGTCGCCCTCGTCCGACGCGGCGTACGAGACCTCCAGGACCGCGGGTCCGGCCTGGGCCGGCACCAGGACCGGCTCCCGGGGCACGGACAGCGGGCGCTCGGGGAGCTCGGCGAGCAGCTCCTCGACGGGTGTGGGCTCGGCGAGGACGGGGGTGGCTCCCGCGAGCGGCTCGGCCGGCTCCGGCTCCGCGGTGGTGTGGGCCAGCCGCTCCGTGGTGAGCAGGATCAGGCCACCCGCGGCGACCACACCGCAGCTCAGGGCGAGCGCGGTGCCGGTGGTGCCGTAGCGGAAGGTCTCGCCGAACATCGTGATGCCGACAGCGGCCGCTATCACCGGGTTCACCACGGTGAGGGTGGCGAGCGGGGCGGCGAGGCCCGCGCCGCGGTAGGAGGCCTGGGAGAGCAGCATGCCGGCCGTCGCGAAGACGCCGATCACCGCGAGGGACGGCAGGTCGGAGAGCGTGACCCCGCCGGTCCAGTCGACCGCGACGGTCTTGGTGAACACCGAGGACATGCCGAACGCTATGCCGGAGCCGGTGGCCAGCAGCATGCTGCGCACCGCCGGGTGCCGGTGGGCGGCCCGGGCCGCGATCATCAGGGCCACGACCACACCGCCGGTGACCACGGCGACGGCCACCCGCTGGGCGGTGTCGAGCGAATGCCCGTCCGTGGAGCCGACCAGGGCCAGCAGACCGGCGAGGCCGACGGTCGCCATGATCGCGCCCCGCCAGGCGGTGGCACCGGCCCTGCGGCCCACGAACAGCGCCGCCATCGGCAGCGCGAACACGATCGTCAGGGCGCCCAGCGGCTGCACCAGGCTCAGCGGGCCGTAGGCCAGCGCCACCACGTGCAGCAGCCCGCCGAGGCCGTTCAGCGCGACCGCGGCCCACCAGGTGGGGCGGCGCAGTGGCGCGTACTGCTCGCCCGGCGCGGACACCGCCACATGCTCCTGCACGATCGCCCCGCCGGCGTAGGCGACCGCGGAGACGAGGGACAGGATCACGGACAACGCGAGGGCACTCATGAGCTGCTCCTCTGCGTGAGGCGGGGGCGGTGTCCCCTGCGTGACGAACGGTCGGCCTTCATACCCAACACGATGCCCTGTGGATCTGTTCCCGTCGTCGTCCCTGAGCAGGCATTGGGTCCTACTGCCGATGGAGTACGAATCGGGCACTGTCCTCCCCAGGGTGGGCGACAGGAGGCGGACACCCCCTGGAGGCACCCCCTAGGGGTCTTGGTACTACTGCTCTTCGTGGACCTCGACCCCGATCTCGCCGCCCTCACGCCGCTCGGCGGCTACTTCGTCCTACGCGCGGGCGGAGCGGCTCATGGAGCACTGCCGACGCTCGCGCAGGCGTACGAAAATCGGCCATCGGAGGTTTACGGAAATCTTATTACTTTCCATGTCAAAAAGGTCGCTTCCGTACTGCGCACCGCCGAGTCGCGGATCGCGGCCTCCCTGTTCCAGCAGGGGCTCGCGGCCCGGCTGTGGTCCGTGACGCTGGGCTGCGCGCTGGCGTACGGAGGGATCCCCGACCTCGACCCCCGGCTGCTGCGCTGGGACCCCGACGCGAGCACCCCGGACGACCTGTGGCTGTCCGAGGTCCGCCCGCTGCCCGCCGACGCCCCGGCCATCGCGGACGTCGTCCTGCACGCCCACCTCGAACCCCTGGCCGCGGCCCTGCGCGCGCACCACCGCGTCGCCCCCGGCCTGCTGTGGGGCAACGCGGCCTCCGCGCTCGTGGGAACCGCCCGGCAGCTCGGCCCCGCGGCCCGCCCCCTCACCGCCGAACTCCTCGCCCACCCCCTCCTGTCCGGCACCGGCACCCTCACCGGCAGCTCCTTCCGGCGCCGCAGCTGCTGCCTCTACTACCGGGTGCCCGGCGGGGGAACGTGCGGTGACTGTTGCTTCACACGACCGCCGCGCTCTTCCGCGCACGGCACATCTGGGTGACCATGAAGGAGCCGTTCGTCAAGACATGCAAGACATGGGGGTTGCGGGTGCGAGTGGGACTGCTGACCCGGGAGTACCCGCCGGACGTGTACGGCGGCGCGGGTGTCCACGTGGAGTTCCTCGCCCGGGAGCTGTCCTCCCTGGTCGACCTCGAGGTGCACTGCTGGGGCGAGGGCCGCGGAGTGGGCGTCGTGCGCCACCGTCCCTGGGCCGCCCTGGACGCCACCAACGACGCGCTGCGCACCTTCTCCGTGGACCTCGCCATGGCCGCGGGCCTGGAAGGCCGCGAACTCGTGCACTCCCACACCTGGTACGCCAACCTCGCCGGCCATCTCGGCAAGCTGCTGTACGGCATTCCGCATGTGATGACCGCCCACTCGCTGGAACCCCTGCGCCCCTGGAAGGCCGAGCAGCTCGGCGGGGGATACGCGCTGTCCAGCTGGGCCGAGCGCACCGCGATCGAGACCGCCGACGCGGTGATCGCCGTCTCGGGCGCGATGCGCGAGGACATCCTGACCTGCTATCCGACGCTGGATCCGGCCAAGGTCCAGGTCGTGCACAACGGCATCGACACCACCCTCTACCGCCCCGACCACGGCACCGACGTCCTGGAGCGGATCGGCCTCGACGCCCACCGCCCGTACCTTCTCTTCGTCGGCCGGATCACCCGCCAGAAGGGCGTGCCCCATCTGCTGCGTGCCGTCCGGGACATCGACCCGGGCGTGCAGGTCGTGCTCTGCGCGGGAGCGCCCGACACTCCCGAGATCGACCGTGAGTTCCGCGAGCTCTACCAGGAGCTGAGCCGGGTGCGCGAGCATGTGCACTGGATCCCGCAGATGCTGCCGCGCCCGGACGTGATCCAGCTCCTCACCCACGCCGCCGCCTTCGTCTGCCCCTCGGTCTACGAGCCGCTCGGGATCGTCAACCTGGAGGCGATGGCCTGCGGCACACCCGTCGTGGCCTCCCGGGTCGGCGGCATCCCCGAGGTCGTGGACCACGGCAGGACCGGACTGCTCGTCGACGTGGACGACAGCTTCGAGGCGAATCTCGCGCTGGCACTGGACTCGGTGGTCGGTGACCCCGGGACCGCCCGGCGCATGGGTGAGGCAGGGCGGGAGCGCGCGGTGGGGGAGTTCGGCTGGGATGCCGTCGCCCGCCGTACGGTCCGGCTTTACGAGAAGATCCTCAAGCAGGAGTAGACAAGCCGGAACGGGACGGTCGGGAGTTCGTCGAACAGGCTTACACCCCTCCGCTCGGGGGCAGGCATGGATCAACCACGGTGAGGGGAGCGGCCATGCGTCGTGGCGGACCTTCGGTGCTCGGGATCGTACTGGCGGGCGGAGAAGGCAAACGCCTGATGCCCCTGACAACCGACCGCGCGAAACCAGCGGTCACCTTCGGCGGCACGTACCGCCTCGTCGACTTCGTGCTGTCCAATCTCGTCAACGGCGACATCCTGCGCATCTGCGTGCTCACGCAGTACAAGTCGCACTCGCTGGACCGGCACATCACGACCACCTGGCGGATGTCCAGCCTGCTGGGCAACTACGTCACCCCGGTCCCGGCCCAGCAGCGGCTCGGCCCGCGCTGGTACCTGGGCAGCGCGGACGCCCTGCTGCAGTCGCTGAACCTGGTGCACGACGAGAGCCCCGAGTACGTGGTGGTGTTCGGCGCCGACCACGTCTACCGCATGGACCCCCGGCAGATGCTCAACCAGCACATCGAGACCGGCGCGGGCGTGACGGTGGCCGGCATCCGCGTCCCGCGCTCCGAGTCCTCCCAGTTCGGTGTGATCACCCCGGGCTCGGACGGACTGACCGTCGAGGGCTTCCTGGAGAAGCCCGCCGACCCGCCCGGACTGGCCGACGACCCGGAGACGGTCTTCGCGTCGATGGGCAACTACATCTTCACCACCAAGGCCCTGATCGAGGCGCTGCAGCGGGACGCCGAGGACGAGGACTCGGTGCACGACATGGGCGGCTCGATCCTGCCCCAGCTCACCGACCGCGGCGATGCCCAGCTCTACGACTTCAGCGCCAACCACGTCCCCGGCGAGACCAACCGCGACCGCGGCTACTGGCGTGACGTGGGCACCCTCGACGCCTACTACGACGCCCATATGGACCTGATCGCCGAGCGCCCCGCCTTCAACCTGTACAACCGCCAGTGGCCCATCTACACCCACGCCAACCAGCTCTCCCCGGCCCGCTTCAACGCGGGCGGCATGGCCAGCGAGTCGATCATCAGCGCCGGCTGCCTCATCCGGGGACAGGTCACCCGCTCCGTCCTGTCGCCGGGCGTCAGGATCGACCCGGGGGCGGTGGTCCAGGGCTCGATCCTGCACGACAACGTCCACATCGGCCGGGGCGCGGTGGTGCGCGGCGCGGTCCTGGACAAGAACGTCGAGGTCCCGCCGGGCGCGACCATCGGTGTCAACCCGGAACGGGACGCGGAGCTGTACACCGTCTCCCAGGGCGGGGTGATCGCGCTCGGCAAGGGACAGATCGTCTCCTAGCGGGAGGGGTTCAGCCGGAGGCCTCCTGCATGGCCCGGAAGTTCTTCATGATGGCCTCGCTGGTCGGCCGTACCTCCTCGGTCGGGCTGAACTGCAGGGCCTCGGTGCCCGGTGCGGTGCGCACGGGGACGTGCCCGGGGGGTGCGTAGTAGGCGTCACCCTGCTCGTAGACCTCGTCGCGGTCGGCGTAGTGGAAGGTCAGCTGCCCCTTGAAGACATAACCCCAGTGCGGGCACTGGCACCGGTCGTCGGGCAGGCCCTTGAGCAGCGGTGTGTGATCGACGTTCTCGCGGAAGGTGATGAAGTCCACCGTGTAGTCGTCCAGTTCCTCGGACCGGTCGAGAACGATTCCGAAGTCGCCGCCCTGGGACGCCGTGTCCCTGGATACCTTCGACATGTTCCTCGCCCCTTTTCTGCCCCTCTGTGGTGATGTTCCCCATTCTTCGCCCGAGGCGGCGGGGGAGCCACCGGTGCGTCACACCCCGTCGGTCCGCGACGCGTCGCGGCCGAACCTCACGGGATGCACGGTCAACCGACCATCCGACCGGATCATGCAGACAACGATGTCTCACGCTCCGGAGGCTTTCCGACATGAGATGGACCCGGCGTCTGCGCCTGTGCACGACGGGGGTGGTGGCACTCTCCGCGCTGCTCGCCGCCCCCGCCGCCCGGGCGGCCGAGCCGAGGGACGGCCGACTCACCGATCTGGTGAACCCGTTCATCGGCACCGAGAACGAAGGCAACACCTTTCCCGGCGCCGCCGTGCCCTTCGGCATGGTCCAGCTGTCGCCGGACACCGGCCACAACACCGGCTACGACTACTCCTGGTCCCACATCCGGGGTTTCTCCCTCGTCCATCTCTCGGGCGTCGGATGCCGTATCGGCGGCGATCTGCCGGTGCTGCCGACGACGGGTGACGTCACACAGACGGACTACGCCAAGTACGCGGCGGAGTTCAGCCATGACGACGAGGCAGCGAGCCCCGGCTACTACCGGGTCGGCCTGAAGACCGGCATCGAGGCGGAGCTCACGGCGACCGCGCGCACCGGGGTGCAGCGCTACACCTTCCCCGCCACCGACAAGGCGAACGTCCTGCTCAACGCGGGCCAGGCGCTGCACAGAACGGTCTCCAGCAGCGTCGAGATCCTCGACGACCGCACCGTACGCACCGCGATCACCGGCCATGGCTTCTGCCAGGACACCAAGCCGTACACCGTCTACACCGTCACCCGCTTCGACCGCCCCTTCACCGCCTACGGCACCTGGGACGGCTCCACGGTCACGGCGGGCGCGAAGACGGGCACCGGTGGCGCCTACGTCCGCTTCGACACGACCACGGACCGCACGGTCCAGGCGACCACCGCCCTGTCGTACGTCGACGCGGACGGCGCGGCGGCCAACCTGAGCGCCGAAGGCGGGCGTTCCTTCGACACCGTGCGTGAGGCGGCCCGGCGGGCCTGGGAGGCGCGGCTCGACCTGGTGCGCGTCCAGGGCGGTGACGAGACCCTGCGCAGGACCTTCTACTCGTCCCTGTACCGGAGCTTCCTCGCCCCCAACGTGGGCAGCGACGTCGACGGCCGCTACCGGGGCTGGGACCTGGGCGTCCACCGGGCCACGGGCTTCTCCTACTACCAGAACTGGTCCCTGTGGGACACCTACCGCACCCAGTCCCAGCTGCTGTCCCTCCTCGCGCCGCGCGAGGCCCGGGACATGGCGATCTCGGTGATCAGGATCTCCGAGGACGGCGGCTGGCTGCCCAAGTGGGGCTACGGCACGGTCGAGACGAACATCATGACCGGCGACCCGGTCACCCCGTTCCTGACCAACGCCTATCAGCAGGGGCTGCTCAAGGGGTACGAGGAGCAGGCCTACCGGGCGCTGCGGCAGAACGCCGACGGGGTGCCGCCCGCCGACTCGCCGTACGTGGGCCGGGAGAGCAACCGGGAGTACATCGCCGAGGGGTTCGCGCCCTACGTCAAGGGCCGGCCGAAGACGAAGATGGGCGACTCCGACTACCACCAGGGAGCCTCGGCCACCCTGGAGTTCGCCCTCGCGGACGCGATGCTCGCCCGGATGGCACGCGATCTCGGCCATGACGCCGACGCGACGCGCTATGCGGCCCGCTCGCAGAACTACCGGAACATCTTCGACCCGTCGACCGGCTTCTTCCGCGCCCGTGACGCCTCCGGCGCCTTCGCCGGACCGGCCGACCCGGCGCAGAGCGTGGGCTTCCACGAGGGCACGTCCTGGCAGTACCAGTGGCTGGTGCCGCAGGATCTGCCGGGCATGGTCTCCCTGATCGGCGGCGAGCGGGCGGCCAACGCCCGGCTGGACTCGTTCTTCGCCTACGACAAGCTGATGGCCGACCCGGTGCGGACGGCGCGCGAGGTGTGGGTCGACGGCCCGTACGCCTACTACAACGCCGACAAGTACAACCCGCAGAACGAGCCCGACCTCATCGCCCCGTACACCTATCTGTCGACCGGTCAGCCCTGGAAGACCACCGACGTCGTGCACGCCGCGCTGACCCTGTTCACGGACGGTCCGACCGGGATGACCGGCAACGACGACCTCGGCACCATGTCCGCCTGGAACGTGCTGTCGTCCATCGGGATCTTCCCGGTCCAGCCCGGCTACGACACCTGGGGCCTGTCCACACCGGTCTTCGACCGCGTCGACCTGACCCTGGACCGCCGCTACTACCCGCACGGCACCCTCAGGATCACCGCGCCCGGCACCTCCGCCACCGACCGCTACATCCAGTCGGTCCGCACGGACGGGACGGCGCACGACCGCACCTATGTGACGACCGCCGACCTCCGCTCCCGGCGCTCGCTCGACTTCACCGTCGGCCCGCGCCCGTCGGAGTGGGGTACATCACCCGAAGCGGCGCCACCGGCGCTGAAGTGAGCCCAGGCGCCTCATGCGTCCCGCCCCTCTCAGGGGGCGGGACGAGAGGCTGAACTTAATCTGACGTTAACTGTGCGTAGCAAGATCGTACTTGACCGTAATCGCCCGACGGGGGTTGACTGCTTGCCCACCCGTCGTCGACGCGAGGCAAGCCATTGACTTCTGACCTGCTCGCTCCTCTCGACCTGGCGTTCTGGAACATCGAGTCCGCCGAACACCCCATGCACCTGGGCGCACTCGGGGTCTTCTCGGCCCACTCGCCCACCGCGGGCGCCCACGCCGCCGACCTCCTCGCGTCCCGGGCCGCGGCGGTGCCCGGACTGCGGATGCGGATCCGGGACGTGTGGCGGCCGTTCTCCTTCCGCCCGTCGGCCTTCGGCGGCGCCACCCGGGAGACCGACCCCGACTTCGACCCCCTCCACCACGTACGGCTGCACGCCCCCACCGCCGACTTCCACGTGGACGCCGGCCGTCTGATGGAGCGTCCGCTGGAGCGTGGCCGGCCGCCGTGGGAGGCACATGTGCTGCCGGGGGAGGACGGCACCTCCTTCGCGGTGCTGTTCAAGTTCCACCACGCCCTGGCCGACGGGCTGCGCGCGCTGACGCTCGCCGCCGCCGTACTGGACCCGATGGACATGCCGGCCCGCAGGCCCCGCCCCGAGGAGCCCAAGGGCGGTCTGCTGCCCGATGTGCGCAAACTGCCCGGGCTGGTGCGGGGCGCCGTCTCCGACGTGGGGCGGGCCCTGGACATCGGCGCCTCCCTGGCCGTGTCCAGCCTGGGTGTGCGCTCCTCGCCCGCCTTCGCCGCCGAGGCCACCGGCACCCGCCGCACCGCGGGTGTGGTCCTCGACCTCGACGACATCCACCGCGTCCGCAAGTCCGAGGGCGGAACCGTCAACGACGTGCTGATCGCGGTCGTCGCGGGTGCCCTGCGCCGCTGGCTGGACGAGCGCGGCGACGGCAGCGAGGGGGTCCGGCCGCGCGCCCTGATCCCCGTCTCCAAGCGCCGCCCGCGCACCGCGCACCCGCAGGGCAACCGGCTCTCGGGCTATCTGATACGGCTTCCGGTCGACGACCCCGACCCGCTGGGCCGCCTCGGCACGGTCCGCACCGCCATGGACCGCAACAAGGACGCCGGCCCCAACCGGGGCGCGGGCGCCGTCGCCCTGCTCGCCGACCATGTGCCCACGCTCGCCCACCGGCTCGGCGGCCCCCTGGTCAGCCAGGCGGCCCGGCTCTGGTTCGACATCCTGGTCACCAGCGTCCCGCTGCCCAGCCTCGGTCTGAAGCTCGGCGGCAACCCGGTCACCGAGGTCTTCCCGCTCGCCCCGCTGGCCCGCGGCCAGGCCCTCGCGGTCGCGGTGTCGACGTATCGCGGGCAGGTGCACTACGGTCTCGTGGCCGACGCACGGGCCGTTCCCGACCTGGACCGCCTGGCCGCGGCGCTCACCGCGGAGCTGGAGGCGCTGATCACCGCCTGCGGGTCCTGATCGGGACGGGTTTGGAGGTCGGGCCCGGCGCTCCGTAAAATTCGCTGTTCGACAGCGGGTGCGATCGGAGCGCCGCTCGGGTGATCAGGGAAACGGCAGCGCGATGACGGTGACAGAGGAAGGCTCGGCGGCCATGGACGAGGTCGTCCACGGGCCCGGCATCGACCCGGAGCGGCTCGCCGTCTGCCTCAGCGTGCTCGACGAGCTCGACAAGCTGGAGGTGGACCACCCGGACGCGATCGCCGTGCGCCGGGCCACCGCCGGCGTCTACCGCACGGTCAAGCAGCGCCGCCGCCAGGAACGCCGGGCCGCCAAGACCGCCCACGACAAGGCCGTCACCGAGGCGACCGCGACCGGCTCAGCCCAGCGCATCGACGACGAGACCGAGGGCATCCTCCCGTCGTCGATCACCGAGGAGGGCCGGGTCGCGGGGATACTCCAGCGCCCGCGCTCCTGCTACACCTGCAAGACCCGGTACGTCGAGGTCGACTACTTCTACCACCAGCTCTGTCCCGAGTGTGCCGCCCTGAACCGCGCCAAGCGCGACGTCCGGGCGGACCTCACCGGCAAGCGCGCGCTGCTCACCGGCGGCCGCGCCAAGATCGGCATGTACATCGCGCTCCGGCTGCTGCGGGACGGCGCGCACACCACGATCACCACGCGCTTCCCCAAGGACGCCATCCGCCGCTTCAAGGCCATGGACGACTCCGGGGACTGGCTGCACCGCCTGGAGGTCGTCGGCATCGACCTGCGCGACCCGGCCCAGGCCGTCGCCCTCGCCGAGCAGGTCGCCGAGGCGGGCCCGCTCGACATCCTGGTCAACAACGCGACCCAGACCGTACGCCGGCTGCCCTCCGCCTACGCCGCACTGGTCGACGGGGAGAGCGCCCCGCTGCCCGCCGGTGAGCTCCCCGCCCACCATGTCATCGGCGCCTTCGGCTCCGGCGCGGTCGACGGACTGGCCTCGCTGCCCGCGGGGATCTCCGGCATCGACGCCCAGCAGGTCGCCGACCTCGCCCTGGTCGCGGGCAACGCCAGCGTCGCCCGGCACCTGGACGGCACCGCCATCGACGCGGGCGGCCTCGTCCCGGACGTCGTCGACACCAACACCTGGGTGCAGACCATCGAGCAGATCTCCCCGGTGGAGCTCCTCGAGACCCAGCTGTGCAACTACACGGCGCCGTTCATCCTGATCAGCGCGCTGCGCCCGGTCATGGCCGCCGCCGCGAGGCAGGCCCGGAGCGGACGCGCGTACGTCGTGAACGTCTCCGCGATGGAGGGCGTCTTCGGGCGCGGCTACAAGGGCGCGGGCCACCCCAACACCAACGCCGCCAAGGCCGCCATGAACATGGTCACCCGGACCAGCGGCCAGGAGATGTTCCAGACCGACGGCATCCTCATGACCTCCGTCGACACCGGCTGGATCACCGACGAGCGGCCCCACTACGACAAGCTGCGCCTGGCCGAGGAGGGCTTCCACGCGCCGCTCGACCTGGTGGACGGGGCCGCCCGGGTCTACGATCCGATTGTGCGCGGCGAGCAGGGCGAGGACCTGTACGGCGTCTTCCTGAAGGACTACGCGCCCGGTAAGTGGTGAACAACCACCGATCGTGACGTGTGTGGCCCGGCGCCCCCCGGGAACCCGGACCCTGGTGACAACCGCGCCAGGGAGTGACCATGGGCAGTCCACACAGCATCGATCCACGCGCACACGACGATCCGCGCAATCGCTATCCGACCGACGACCAGTTCTACCGGAGCGACCGGCCGGACCAGGCCGCGCTGCCGGAGGACCGACCTCGTGGAGGCGGACCGACGCATTCGGTGAAGCACCGCGGTACGTGGGCCACGGTCGCGCTCGTCGCCGGCATCATCCTGCTGATCCTCGTGGGGATCGCACTGTTCCCGTGAGGGAGCCATTGCCACCGTCATGAGCGAGGTGGTGCGTATGACCGAAGCAAGTCATGGACGGCGTACCCCGGCCCGGGGTGCGCCGTCCTCACGCGGGTGCCCCCGTCCACCAGCAGATCGGCGCCGGTGATCCACCGGGCCGCCTCCGAGGCCAGCCACACCACCGCCCGCGCGATGTCCTCGGGCTCCCCGATCCGCCCCAGCGGCAGCCCCGCCGCCACCCGCTCCTCGTCCGGCTCCCACACGAACCGCGCCATCTCGGTGCGCACGAGCCCCGGCGAGACGGAGTTGACCCGGACCTTCGGCGCCAGCTCGCCCGCGAGCTGCCGGGTCAGATGCAGCAGGGCCGCCTTGCTGGTGCCGTAGGCCCCGAGGTTGGGCCCGACGTGCTCGGCGCCCTCCGTGCAGATGTTCACCACCGAGCCGCCGTGCTCCCGCATCCACGCCCGCCACGCGCCCTGCACCAGGACGAGCGGCGCCTCGACGTTCACCACGAAGGCATCCCGCCAGGCCCCGGGCTCCGCGTCCATGAGTGGTCCGTAGGGCTGATTGGTCGCCGCGTTGTTGACCACCACGTCGACGCGGCCGAAGGCGCCCATCGCGGTGTCGACGACCTCCCGCAGATGCGCCGGGTCGGCGACGCTGCCGCTGACCCCGACACCGCCCAGCTCGGCGGCCGTACGGCGCACCTCGTCCGCGTCCCGGGCGGTCACGCACACCCGTGCCCCGGCCGCCACCAGCCGCTCGGCGACCGCCCGCCCGATACCCCGGGTCCCGCCCGTCACGACGGCGGCCCGGCCCTCCAGCCCGTCCTGGGCGTACGACGACGTCATCGCCGTACCGTCTCATGACGGTCCGTCAGTCGACAGCCCCGAGGCGGGAGTTCTGTGCCGCGACCAGTTCCAGGACGGTGCGCCAGTCCTCCAGGACGCCGGCGTCGAACCCGGCGGCCAGGCTCTCCTCGTCCGCCATTCTCAGGCGCAGCAGGTCGTCGTCACCGGCGGAGCCGTGCCGGCCGACCAGTCGGTAGACGCGCTCGCCGAGCAGGGGCCGTACGGCCTCGGCCGCACGCTCGGTCCGGCGGGTCTCGTCACCGGGGCTCAGCAGCTGTCCGATGTCGTGCACCAGCCCCGCCACCTGGAGCTCCTTGTCGGCGGGGCGGCTGCGGCGCAGCAGTGCGGCGGTCCGCAGCGCGTGTTGGTACCGGCAGGCGTACAGCAGATCCATCAGCTCTTCGACACTGCGCAGCTCCATGCGTCAGTCCTTCCGCCGGACAAGCCGTTGCCGCCCGTCAGCAGATCATGGCCGTGTTTCGATTCGGCCAACAGGACTTGAACTGCTTGGCCCTTTCACCGCGGTCCGTGAGGGTGGTGATGCGCGGGGGAGGAGTCCTGCTCGGCCGCCGGCGCTCCGCCCATCATCCGCAGCATCGCGGCACCGCCGGTGCGCGCGAACCGCCAGACCAGAACCGCGGCCAGCACCAGGAAGGCGATGTTGAGCCAGGTCGTGTAGTTCCAGGAGATCCCCTCGTCCGGGATGGTCGCCGTGCTGCGGTCGGGGATCAGTCCGAGGCCGCCGAAGACCAGCTCCACGGCATAGCCCGCGAGGACCATCGCCGCGTAGAAGGTGGCCAGCAGGAAGGCGGTCATCCGCGGGCCGTAGTACTTCCGGTAGATGTTCAGGATCGGCAGGATCAACAGGTCCGCGAAGATGAAGGCGACCACACCGCCGAAGCTGATACCGCCCTTCCACAGCACGACGGCCAGGGGCACGTTCCCGATCGAGCAGACGAACGAGGCGATCGCCACCAGTGGTCCGAGGAGCGGGCCCACCAGCTTGGCGGCGAGCGGATGGCCCTCCAGGAAGAGGGACTGCCAGAAGGAGTCGGGTACCCAGGCGGCGATCGCGCCCGCGATCAGCAGGCCCGCCACCAGGTCGCGCAGGATCGCCGCCCACTCCATGACGAAGACGTGGGAGACCGAGGTGAAGCCGTCCCGCGACAGCAGCCGCCGTACGAACGACCCCTCGCCGGCGACCGACATGTCCATCGCGGCATGGCCTTCCATGGACCCCGCCACCCCGCGTTCGGCCTGCTCGCGGGCCTGGCGCAGCAGGCGCTCGCGCAGGAAGAGCCGGAACAGGACGGCCAGCAGCACGATCATGACGGGACCGCCCGCGAACTCCGCCAGCGTGAACTGCCAGCCCATCAACAGGGCCAGGATCACGCCCAGTTCGACCACCAGGTTGGTGGAGGCGATCTCGAAGGCCATGGCCGCGGTGAAGTTCGCGCCCTTGCGGAACAGGGAGCGGGCGAGGGCCACGGCGGCGTAGGAGCAGGACGAGGAGGCGGCGCCGAGGGCCAGGGTGCGGGGGCGGTCGTCACCGAGGAGGCGGACGACCGTGGCGCGGCGCACCACCGCCTGGACCACGGCGGACAGCGCGAAGCCGAGGATCAGGGCCCAGGTGATCTCCCAGGTCATCGAACCGGCGATGGACAGGGCGTGGAGGATCGCGGACATGCGGACGAATGTACCCCCGAGGGGTATCAGTGACACCTGCCCGTCACGACCGGGACGCAGGTCTCAGTAGCGCCTGCCCGTCACGGCCGAGAAGCAGTGCAGGTCGTCCGGGTGGACCGTCACGCGCAGGGCGGATCCCTTGCCGTGCGTGGGCCGGCCCGGGAGCCGGACGGTGATGTGCCCGAGCCCCCCGCCCGGCTCCGCGGTGGCGTGCACATAGGCGACGGCGCCGGTGTCCTCGACCGCCTCGACCACCAGGGTGAGGCCCGGGGTCGTCCGGTCCTCGGCCGGGAGGAACGTGAACCGCTCGGGCCGGACGCCGAGCACCACCGCGTCGGCGCCCTCGGCCGCGGCGGCCGCCAGGACCGGTCGGGGCAGTGTCACCTCCAGAGCGCCCAGCCGGACACCTCCGGCGCGCAGGGGCAGCCGGAACAGGTTCATCGCCGGCGAGCCGACGAAGTCGGCCACGAACGTGTTGGCGGGGCGCGCGAACACCTCCCGCGGCCGGCCCACCTGCTGCAGCACCCCGTCCCTGAGCACGGCGACGCGGTCGCCCATGGCCATCGCCTCCGTCTGGTCGTGCGTCACGTACACCGTGGTGACACCGAGATGGTGCTGGGTGCGGACGATCCGCCCCCGGGTCTGCGCCCGCAGCCGGGCGTCGAGATTCGACAACGGCTCGTCCATGAGGCAGACCCGTGGATCCCGTACCAGCGTCCGCCCCGCCGCCACCCGCTGCCGCTGACCGCCGGACAGCGTCCCGGGGCTGCGCTCCAGATACTGCTCGAGGTCGAGGACGGACGCGGCGAAGTCGACCCGCCCGCGGGCGTGCCGGCGCGGCATGCGGGCGATCCGCAGCGCGAAGCCCATGTTGTCCGCAGCCGACAAATGCGGGTACAGCGCGTAGTTCTGGAACACCATCGCGACGTCCCGGTCCCGGGGCGGAAGATGATTGACGTCCCGGACGCCGATACGGATGGACCCCGTGTCGACGTCCTCCAGTCCGGCGAGCAGCCGCAGACAGGTCGACTTCCCGCACCCGGAGGGTCCGAGCAGCACCATGAACTCGCCGTCCGCTATCTCGAGATCGAGCGCGTCGACGGCCGGCCGGTCGCCCGACGGGAAGCGCCGGGTGACCTTCTCGAAGGTGACGGACGCCATGACCTCCCCCTTCCGTACTGGTCCTGGAACCCAGAGTGGAACGGGTGTTGCCCTTCGGCACGCCTCTAGACCGAACGAGTGAAGGGAGATGGGGATGAAACAGGGCGTCTCGCAACGGTAACCCCAAGTTTTCGACCCCATAGAGCGGGGTGCCGCTCATTTGGTTAATCTAAAGCGGACGGACAGCACCACAGGGTCCCACCCACACCCACGTCCGTCCCGGGGCGAGCCGACAACGGCCTGCTCGTACACGAGTTACCGGCGCCACCGCGTCCGAACTGCTTTCGACTCACACCCGAGCGGGCGTCAGGCGCCGGACCGCCAGTGGTCGGCACGCCCCGAGGGTTACCCGACACAGAAGGAGTGCGCGGTGACACCGGAGAAGACGAATCGCGAACAGCGCCCCAAGGAACGCACGGAGCGCGCCGGCCGGCGCTCGGACGAACTCGGCAGCCTGGAAGTCTGGGCCCACGCGGCCCCGATCCGCCTGGCGGGCTACGAGGACGACCTGGCCGAGCCCCACATCCTGCCCAGCGTCGACTGAGACCCCCGCGGGACCCTCGCGATCGCCGACCGCATGGGCGTGCCACACTCACGCCCATGCAGATCAGAGAAGCCGCGGCCGAGGACTGGCCGCGGATCTGGCCTTTCTGGCACCGCATCGTCGCCGCCGGTGAGACCTACACCTGGGACCGGGACACCTCCGAGGAGGCGGCCCGGTCCCTGTGGATGAACCCGGCCAAGCAGGTCTACGTCGTCGAGGACGAGACCGGCGCGATCGTCGCCTCCGCCTTCGTCACCCCCAACTACGGCGGTCCCGCCGCCGGTATCGCCAACGCGGGCTTCATGGTCGACCCGGACCTGGCGGGCCGGGGCATCGGCCGGGCCCTCGCCGGGCATGTCGTCGAGGCGGCCCGGGGCGCCGGCTACCGCGGAATGGTCTTCAACGCGGTCGTGGAGACCAACCCGGCGGTGAAGCTCTGGCTGTCACTGGGCTTCGAGATCCTCGGGACGGTGCCGGAGGCGTTCGACCACCCGCGCCACGGACGGGTCGGGCTGCATGTCATGTACCGGGCCCTGTAGACGCCGCTTCCCCGGCGGCCGGGGCCCTGGTCAGTCCTTGCGTCCCGTCACCGCCACCGTCACGCCCAGGCCGATCATGGTGAGGCCGCCCGCACCGCCGATCAGCGAGAGACGGCGCGGGGAGCGGGCGAACCAGGCGCGTGCCGTGGACGCGGCCAGGCCCCAGACGCTGTCGGAGGCGAGCGCGATGGCGTTGAAGACCAGGCCGAGCAGCAGCATCTGCGGGGTGACATGGCCCGCGCCGCGGTCCACGAACTGGGGCAGCACGGCCGCGAAGAAGACGATCGTCTTGGGGTTGGTGACCCCCACCGCGAACCCCTCCCAGAAGGTGCGCAGCGCGCTGTGGGCGGGGGCGGCGCCGGTGAACACGGCCCGCAGGGAGCCGCGGTCGCGCCATGCCCTGACGCCGAGGTACACCAGGTAGACCGCGCCCGCGAGCTTGAGCGCCGTATAGACGAACACCGACCGCTCCACGACGGAGCCGATGCCGACCGCCACGGCCACGACGAGCAGATAGGCGCCGAGCGTGTTGCCCACGACGGTCGTCAGCGCCGCCCGGCGCCCCTGGGCGAGGGCCCGGCCGATCACGAACAGCACGCTCGGCCCGGGGATCACGATCAGCAGGAAGGACAGCGCCGCGAAGGCGAGCAGACGGTCGGTGGACATCATGCGGTCCATGCAAGCACGGGCGGGGGCCCGGCCTCAGCTCTATTTCCGCGGGCTCAGTCCAGCGGAGCCGTCCGCCGCCACGGATGCAGCGTCTCCAGCTGCCCGGCCACCGCGAGCAGCAGCGCCTCCGAGCCCGGGCGGCCCACCAGCTGTACGGCGGTCGGGGCGCCCGAGGGCAGGGTGCCGAAGGGGACGGACATCGCGGGCCAGCCGGTCAGGTTCCAGGGCGGGGTGAGGGGCGAGTAGTTGGTGTTGGCGAGGATGTTGGCCAGCCAGCCCCGCTCGTGCCAGGCCACCGACCTGGGCGAGCGGCGGGCCAGCGCCGGGGTGAGCAGGACGTCGTACTCGGCGAAGAACGGTTCCATACGGCGGCGCAGCCGGTCCCGGCTGTCGCTGGTGCGGACGGTGTTCAGGAAGCGGCGCCCGATGGCGGCGTGGACGCGGGTGCGCCGGTCGAGCAGACGTGGATCGAGGCCCTGGGCGTCCACCGCCGTGCCCGCCGTCCAGTGGGCGAGGGAGGTCGTGCTCAGGGAGAGCGGGTACGGCGGGTCGGCGCGGCGGACCTGGTGGCCGGCCTTGATCAGGACGCCGGCGGCGTCACGGGCCGCGGCCGTGTAAGGCCTGGTGATGGTGATGCCGGCGAGAGGACTGCGCAGCGAGACGGCGATGCTGCGAGCCGCGGGCTCGGGCGGCCGTACGGTCTCGGGGCCGGTGTCCGCGAGGACCGCCAGCATCAGCCGGGCGTCCTCGACCGTCGTCGCGAGCGGACCGTTCTCCGACATGCCGAACCAGTCGCCGTCGCCGATGCCGGCCGGGACCACGCCGTGACCCGGTTTGATGGTGACCAGGCCGCAGTTGGCGGCCGGGATGCGCAGCGAGCCCATGCCGTCGTTGCCGAGGGCGATCGGAGTGAACCCGGCCGCGACGGCGGCACCGCTGCCGCCCGAGGAGCCGCCCGCCGTACGGGTGAGGTCCCACGGGTTGCGGGCGGTGCCGTGGACGCCCTCGGTGGTCCCGAAGACACACAGCTCCGGGACGTTCGTCAGACCGACGACCACCGCGCCCGCCGCCCGCAGCCGGGCCACGGTCACATGGTCCTCGGCGGCGGGCGTGTCCGGTGTCGCGGCGGAGCCGACGAGGGTGGACTCGCCGCGCACCGGCAGATTGTCCTTGACGGCCACCGGCACGCCCGCGAGGGGCAGTTCGGCCAGATCGGCGCGCGAGGCCACCTCGTCGGCCTCGGCCAGGGCCGCCCGGGCGCGCACCACGCGGAACGCCCCGACCCGCTCGTCCAGCCGCTCGATCCGGTCGAGATGCTCGGCCACCACCTCCCGGGGCGTGGCCCGCTTCTCGCGTACGGCGGCGGCGATCTCGGTGGCACTCCGGCCGACCCAGCTGGTCACGGGCGCTCCTCTACTGGCGAGTATCTAGGGAGAACTGTGCCCTCGCCGAGGCGCCGCGTCGAGGGGCGGCCGGTCTTGGACATTCGGGCCCGTCTTCTTGGACTTTTCGAGCGCCGGTTCCGAGGACGTGCTCCTTGACCAGCGGATCATCCGACCAATGGCTCAACTCGCCTGCTTCCGCGCCCCATTGACAGCACCTGATGGCAGCCCAATGATCAGACATCCGATGAATTGGAGTCGCTCATGAGCATGAGTCCCCATCCAAGACGTCAGGTACTGGGCGCCGTGGCGGGAGCCGCCGCGGCGGCCGCCCTTCCCCTCACCACCGCCACCGCGGCCCAGGCCGCGGAACCCGCGGGCGACGGCGCCGCCGCCCCGGCCGGATCCCCATGGGTGCCCGTCCCCGACCCGCTCCCCGTGCCCCTCGACACCCTCTTCGACAACGACGGCATCGACACGGCCGCCGCGCGGGGCGGTGACTTCGACGGCTCCGGCTACACGTTCCCGGGCGAGGAACTCCCCGCGGGCCGCATCGAGGTCGACGGCATCCCCTTCGACTTCCCGGCCGCGACCGCCGGAGCCGGCAACAACCTGGTCGCGCTCGGCCAGCGCATCGACCTGCCCCGGGGCCGTTATCTCTCGGCCGCCTTCCTCACCGCCGGCAGCTACGGCGACGCCTCCGGCAGGGCCACCGTCCACTACGCCGACGGCACCACGACCACCGCGGTGCTCAGCGGCGCCGACTGGTACGCGGCGGGCGGCCCGCTCTCGGCGCCCTACCGCTACCAGCCGGACGGAAGCAGGGACGAGCACGCCGTCGGGATCGGCACCTCGGAGGTGTGGGCCGACCCGCGGCGCGAGGCCGTCGCGATCACCCTGCCGGTGACCAACCCGGCACAGGCCGGAACGACCGCGCTGCACGTCTTCGCGCTCTCGCTCCAACCCGCCGCCCAGGGGCGGGCGTTGGCCCTGCGCAGCGCCCGCTCCACCGGCTCGCTGCTCGACCGCACCGGTGCCCAGGGGGTCGAGGCGACCGTCGTCAACGCCGGCACCGTCGCGATCCTCACCGGCGACGACGTCTCCGTACGCGTCGACGTCCCCGGCGCCCGCACCGTCGAACCCGCCCGCGTCCGCCGCCTCGACCCGGGCGAGCAGACGCGGGTCCGCGTCGGCATCCGCAACCGCGCGGGCACCGCACCCGGCACCGAGCAGGACGGCACGGTGCGCGTCAGCGGTCGCGGCACCCGGGTCGCCACACGGTCCGCCACCCTGACCCTGGGCACCGCCGACTACCGGCCCACGGAGGCCTCCCTCTCCGGCCACCAGGCGCCCTACTGGTTCAACGACGCCAAGTTCGGCATCTTCATCCACTGGGGCGTGTACTCGGTGCCCGCCTGGGCGCCGGTCGGCACCCAGTACGCCGAGTGGTACTGGGACCAGATGCAGGACCCGGACAACCCGACGTACGCCCACCACCGGGCCACCTACGGCGAGGACTTCGCCTACGACGACTTCATCCCGCGCTTCACCGCCGAGAAGTTCGACCCACGGGCGTGGGTCGAGCTGTTCCGCGACGCCGGCGCCCAGTACCACGTGCTCACTTCGAAGCACCACGAGGGCTTCGCGCTGTGGGACTCCAAGGTGTCCGATCGCAACGCCGTGCGGCTGGGGCCCCGACGGGACCTGGTCAAGGAGCTGTTCGAGGCGTCCCGGCGGTACGCGCCCGAACTCCACCGCGGTCTCTACTTCTCGATGCCCGAGTGGTTCAACCCGGACAACCCCTGGATGGGCCACGCCCCGCGCAATCCCTACACCCTCGCACCCGTCCCGTACACCGGATACACCTCCGGCAAGGACTATGTGAGGGACTATCAGGCCCCGCAGATGCTCGAACTGGTCCACGGCTACGACCCGGAGATCATCTGGTGCGACATCGGCGGAGTGAACGACAGCCTCCACGTTCTCGCCGAGTACTTCAACCACGCGAAGAACAGGGCCCGTCCGATCGACGTGACGGTCAACAACCGGTCGGGCATCGCCTTCCACGACTTCACGACGCCCGAGTACACGACGTACGAGAACACGGTCGTCGCCAAGTGGGAGTCCAGCCGGGGACTCGACCCCTTCAGCTACGGATACAACAGCGCGACCCCCGACGACGCCTACATGACGGCCGAGGAGGTCGTGCGCGGACTCGTCGACATCGTCTCCAAGAACGGCAACTTCCTGCTCGACATCGGTCCGCGCGCCGACGGCACCATCGCGGAGATCCTGCAGACCCGGCTGCGGGAGACCGGCGCCTGGCTGCGCACCAACGGTGAGGCGATCTACGACACCACGTACTGGTCGCGGATGGCCGAACTCGGTGAGGACCTGCGGTTCACGGTCCGGCCCGACGAGGCCTTCTACATCCACTCGCTGGCCGAGCCGGGCGCGCGGCTCGTCGTGGAGGCGCCGGTGCCGGTCCGCGCCGGCGACAAGGTGACGATGCTGGGCCACGACCGGCCGCTGAGCTGGACCGTACGGGGCGGGGCCCTGGTGATCGACGTTCCCGAGACGGCCCGGAAGTCGGGTCGGTACGTGTGGGTGTTCAAGGTGGAGTGGCATGGGTGAGTGGAGAGACAGAGCGCTGCGTCTGCTCGGCGCGGCGGCGGCGCTGACGCTGCTCGTGGCGCCGACCTCGGCGGTCGCGCAGGAGCAGCCGAAGGCACCGGTGACGGTGCCCGCGCTGGCCAACTGGTCGGCGTGGCAAGGTAGTTACGTGTTCGTCCCAGGGGCACGGCTGGTCGCCGGCACTCCGGCCGAACGCCGGGTCGCCGGCACCCTCGCCGACGATCTGCGGGCGGCCGGCCACGGCACCGTCCCGGTCGTGCCCGGGGGCGCCCGTGACGGCGACATCGTGATCGACGTCCAGCCGTCCCGAAGCGCCCTGGGCGCCGAGGGATACGAACTTCGGGCGGGCAAACGCCTGTCGGTGACCGGCGCCACCGAGACCGGCGCCTTCTACGGCACCCGCACACTCCTCCAACTCCTCGCGCAGGGCGACCGGATACCGGCCGGGCGGACGGTCGACGTACCCCGCTACAAGGAGCGGGGCGTCGGCGTCTGCGCCTGCTACATCCACATCACGCTGCCCTGGCTGGAGAACCTCGTCCGCGAGATGGCGTACAACAAGCTCAACCAGCTGCTCGTCGAGCTGAAGGTGAAGAGCGACGCCCATCCCGAGGCCGACACCTGGGGCTACTACACCAAGGACGAGATACGGCGGCTTGTCGCCCTCGGCGACCGGTACCACGTCGAGATCATCCCCGAGATCAACTCCCCGGGCCATATGGACCCGTGGATAGAGAACCGCCCTGATCTGCAGCTCACCGACTCCGACGGCGCCAAGCAGCCCGCCAGGCTCGACGTCACCCAGCAGGCGGCCTTCGACTACTACACCGGCCTGATGGACGAGTACGCGCAGGTCTTCACCGCGAAGTCCTGGCACATGGGCGCCGACGAGTACATGCTCGGCTCCGACTACTCCAAGTACCCGCAGATGCTCCGGTACGCCCAGCAGCAGTACGGTCCCGACGCCACCCCCCAGGACGCCTACATCGACTTCATCAACCGGGTGCGGGCCTACGCCGCGAGCAAGGGCAAGCGGCTGCGCATCTGGAACGACGGGCTGACCGGCGCCAACACGGTCCCGGTGGCGGCGGGCACGACCGTCGAGCACTGGCTGAACGTGGCCGTGAAACCGAGTCGGCTGATCGCCCAGGGCTATCCGTTGATGAACGCGGCCTATTCGCTCTACCTGATCCGCGGCGGCTTCCACTCCGACACCGGGTCGCTGTACGACCAGAGCTGGGACCCGCGCGCTTTCGACGGCGAGAAGCTCGCCTCCAGCAAGGGCATCACCGGCGCGAAGATCAGTCTCTGGCCGGACAACGGCCGCGGCGAGACCGAGAACGAGGTGGCAGTCGAACTGTGGCCCGCGCTGCGGCACATCGCCCAGGCCACCTGGGGCGATCCGCATCCCGACGCCACCTACGCCGAGTTCACCGCCCGCGGCACGGCCGTCGGACACGCACCGGGCCGGCGGGACCTCACCCGACTCCCGGTGGCGCAGGGGACGTACACCTTCCAGGCCGACGGTGTCTCCTTGGACGCCTCGGTGACCCGTACGGCCGACGGCTACGCGGCGTTGAGGACCTCGGCCGGCTGTCTTGAGGTGACCGGCGGCAGGCTCACGCTCAATGTGCCGCTCCAGCCCGGCGTCGAACTCGACCGGGCGGCCTGCGACAGCGCGAACACCTTGCAGCGCTGGCAGTTGGAGCCCTCCGGGGGCGGCTACCGCCTCGTCAACGCCATCACCCGGATGGCGGTGGTCGTGACCGGCGACGGCCGGCTCGTGCAGTACCCGCCGGACCAGCGCACCCCCGCCGTATGGCATCCGACCGACCACTGACCCGAGGAAGCACAACGCCATGGCACTCTCCAGACGCCTCTTCGTCGCGTCGGCCGCCGCGACGGTCTCCGCCCTCGCCTCGACCGGATTCCCCGCGGCGGCCGCGTCCGGCGCACCACGGCCGGCCGCCGACCGCTCCCTGATTCCCGTCAGCCCCGACGACACCCCCGACGAACTCGTCCGCAAGGCCTCCCAGGTCCGGCCCACCGCACGCCAGATCGCCTGGCAGCGGCTCGGACAGACGGCCTTCCTGCACTTCGGGGTCAACACCTTCACCGGCCTGGAATGGGGCACGGGCGACGAGGACCCGAATGTCTTCCAGCCCACCCGCCTGGACACCGACCAGTGGGCGCGGGCCCTGGCCGACGGCGGCTTCGAGCTCGCCATCCTCACCGTCAAGCACCACGACGGCTTCGTCCTCTACCCCTCCCGCTACACCGACCACACGGTGGCGTCGAGCAGTTGGCGGGGCGGCCACGGCGACGTCCTGCGCTCCTTCGCCGACTCCATGCGCCGCCACGGCCTCAAGGTCGGCGTCTACCTCTCGCCCGCCGACGAGAACCAGTATCTGCACGGCGTCTACGCCAACGGCAGCGCCCGCTCGACACGCGTCATCCCCACCCTCGTCGACGGCGACGACCGCACCCCGGACCGCTTCTGCACCCTGGACGCCACCGACTACGGCGCCCATATGCTCAACACCCTCTACGAGGTGCTCACCGAGTACGGCCCCGTCGACGAGGTCTGGTTCGACGGCGCGCAGGGCCGTATCCCGCCCGGGAAGGTCGAGGACTACGACTGGGACAGCTGGTACACGCTGGTGCGCTCGCTCGCCCCGGACGCGGCGATCGCCGTGACCGGCCCCGATGTGCGCTGGGTCGGCAACGAGGGCGGCACCGCGCGCGAGAACGAGTGGAGTGTCCTGCCGGTCAAGGAGAACCAGTACGGGCGCACCGACTGGGCGCTGTCGTACGACACCCCCGACGAGGGGAGCCGCAGCGCGCTCGTCACGGCGCAGCCCGACACCGACCACCTGCAGTGGTGGCCCGCCGAGTGCGATGTGTCGATCCACGACGGCTGGTTCTACCACCCCGACCAACTCCCCAAGAGCGTCGACGACTTGATCGACATCTACTTCGGTTCGGTGGGCCGCAACGCGGTCCTGCTGCTCAACGTCCCGCCGGACACCGACGGCCTGCTCGCGGACCGGGACGTGACCCGGCTGCGTGAGTTCCGCGCCCGGATCGAGGCCGAGCTGCCTGCCGACCTGGCCCGGGGCGCGCGGGTCACGGACGCGGCCGGGGTGCGCACCGTCGACCTCGGCGCGGCGCGTGAGGTGGACCGTGTCCGGCTCGCGGAGGACATCCGGCACGGTCAGCAGGTCGAGGGCTGCGTGGTGGAGGCCGTCGTCGGCGGCTCCTGGACGCGGGTCGCGACCGCCGGCACGATCGGCGCGAGCCGCATCCTGCTGCTGGAGGCACCGGTGCGGGCCCGGCGCTGGCGGCTGCGGGTCACGGCGGCACGGGGGCCCGTACACCTCGCGGAGTTCGGGCTGTTCCGGTCGCGGGTCTGAGGGGAGCCCGCGGTCACGCGTGGTCGCGGCGGTACCGCCGGACTCGCCATACGACGAAGGCCACCACGGCGAGTCCGGCCGCCACCAGGGCGACGGTCCGGCCGACCAGGCTCTCGGCACGCTGGTAGGCGGCTCCGGCGGCATAGCCGAGCAGGGCGTTGCCGACGCCCCAGATGACGCCGCCGAGCGCGTTGTAGAGCAGGAAGCGGCGGTACGGCATGCCCGAGGCGCCCGCCATCGCCGGGACGAAGGAGCGGAACAGGGCGACGAAGCGGCCGAGGAAGACCGCGGCCGGGCCGCGCCGCCGGATGAGGTCGCGGGACTTCTCCACCCGTGCGGCCTTCCGGCGCAGCGGGCGGCTGCCCAGCAGGCGTGGGCCCAGCCGCCGGCCCATCTCGTAGCCGACCCCGTCCCCGGCGATCGCCGCGACGACGACGGCCACGGTGAGCCAGGCCAGGTCGACGACGCCCCGCCGGGCCAGCACTCCACCGACGATCACGGCGGTCTCGCCGGGGAGCACGAACCCGAAGAACAGCGCGTCCTCGGCGAACACCAGTGCCACGACCACCGCGTACACCACGGGCCCGGAGAGGTCGTCGAGCCAGTGGAGAAGCGTGTTCATGGTCCCCGGGTACCCCGTCCGGACGGATCAGCGGACTTTCGCCGCGATCGTGGTCAGGACCCGCGATCGCTCGGGCTCAGTACTCGGCCAGGACCCGCTCCAGGAAGCCCACCGAGTCCGCGGCCGACAGCGCGACCACGCTCAGCCGGTCCATGACCGCCAGATAGTGGTCGACGTCCTCGGGCTTGTCGAGGTAGAGGGCGCTGGAGAGCTGCTCCAGATAGACGATGTCCGGCAGATCCGGGACCGGGAAGCGCAGCACGGTGATCGGACCGCCGGCCGCCGCGTGGCCGCCTACGTGGAAGGGGAGCACCTGGAGGGTCACATTGGGCAGGGCGGCCGCCTCGACGAGCCGGCGCAGCTGGTCGCGCATCACCTCGGGGCCGCCGAGCGGACGGCGCAGGGCCGCCTCGTCCACCACGACCCACAGCCTGGGCGCGTCGGTCCGGGAGAGCAGGGCCTGCCGGGTCATCCGGAGTTCGACGCGACGCCGGATCGCGTCCTGGGAGGTGACCGGGCGCCCGAGCCGGACGACGGCCTCGGCGTAGGCGGCGGTCTGCAGCAGGCCCGGCACGAACTGGACTTCGTAGGTCCGGATCAGGGAGGCCGCCTCCTCCAGCCCCAGGTGCTGCTCGAACCAGGTCGGGAAGGCGTCGCCGTACGCCCGCCACCAGCCGGGCCGGTTCGCCCGCCGCACGGAGTCCACCAACTCCTCGCGTACGTCCGGGTCGTGCACGCCGTACAGGGTGAGCAGGTCGGCGACGTCACGGACCTTGAAGCCCACCCGGCCCAGTTCCATACGGCAGAGCTTGGCGTCCGAGGCGCGGATCGTCGACGCGGCCGCCTCCCGGGTGATGCCCAGGGACTCACGCAGTCGGCGCAGCCGGGTGCCGAGCATGATGCGCTGCACGGTCGGGCCACCGCGCCTCAGGCTCAGGACGTCCGGATCCGGGGGGACTTGTTCTGCTGGAGCTGCCGCCATGGTCATCCCCTCGGCCGCCGCCGTGCCCGCGCCACCTGTGTGGCGCGGGAACTCGGCAAGGAGAGTAGCACCCAGGGGTCGTCTCGCCTCGCGTGTGGGAAGTGGCCTGAGGGCGGCGGTGGTTGACCGCCGCCCTCAGACCGTCCGCGGGGTTGCCTGACCTCGGCGGCCGGGGAGTGGACCGTCGAAGTCGCCGTCCTTCACACCGCGGACGAAGGCGGAGATCTCGGCGCCGGTGTACACGAGCGCGGGACCTTCGGGATGGCGGGAGTTGCGTACGGCGATGCGGCCGTCCGGGAGCGCGGCGAGCTCGACGCAGTTGCCCTCGGGGTTGCTGTGATGGCTCTTGCGCCAGACCACACCGGTCAGTTCGGTCGCCGGCATGCCATTGCTCACCTGCTGCATCTGAGGCCTCTTTGAGATCAACTCGCATGACAGACACTGCAATTGCATCAGGAGGACATTACCAACATCATCTGCAATTGCAGCGGTAATTGCACTTCTGCCCGTGATGTGGTCAGGCCTTGCGGCCGATGCCGCAGATCGCGTCCACGTCGGAGGGGGAGCGGCCGACGTCCACCGGTTCGGGGTGCCACTGGGAGGTGGGCACGATGCCGGGTTCGACCAGCTCCAGACCGTCGAAGTAGGCCGCGATCCGCTCGGGTGGGCGCAGATGGTAGGAGCTCGCGGAGTTGGCGTTGTAGACGGCGATGGCCTGGTTGAGCGCCTCGCTGGTGTCGGTGCCGTCGGCGAGGGCCAGGCAACTGCCCGGGGGCAGGGCGTCGAGGTAGCGCGCCACCAGGGCGTGCGGCTCGTCGGAGTCGGGGATCTGACCCAGGATGCCGAGCATGGTCAGCGCGATCGGCCGGTCGAAGTCCAGGGTCCGCGCCGCCCCTTCGAGGATGCGCTCGGGGTCGCGGACGTCCGCCTCCAGATAGGCGCAGGCTCCGTCCGGGGTGCTGGTCAGCAGCGCCTCGGCGTGCACCAGCACCAGTGGGTCGTTGTCGACGTAGACGATCCGGCTGTCCGGGGCGACCCGCTGGGCGACCTCGTGGGTGTTGTCGACGGTGGGCAGTCCGGTGCCTATGTCCAGGAACTGCCGGATGCCCGCCTCCCCGGCGAGCCGGCTCACGGCCCGGACCAGGAAGCGTCGTTGGAGGCGCGCGAGCAGGGCGATGTCCGGGAACATCTGGAGGATCATCTCGCCTGCCTGGCGGTCGGCGGCGTAGTTGTCCTTGCCGCCGAGCAGGAAGTTCCACACACGCGCCGAGTGGGGCTGGTCCAGCTGCAGCCGGTCGGCCAGCGGGTCTTCGGAAGTCATGGGGAAAGCGTCACACGAACCACCCCACGCTGTCCGGAAGTTGACGGCTCAAACACCCGCACCGCCCGCGCCGGCCCGCCGTGGGCCTAGCCCGGGGACGGTGTGGTCGGCAGCTGGGCGAGGAATTTCCTGGCCGCCGACTGCCCGTTCTCGAAGAGCCGCGCGCGCTTCGCGTCGTCGAGATGGAAGTCGGTCGCGGAGATCCCCTCCGTGTCGACGTAGATCGTCCGCTGGTTCACGCCCTCGTCCCGGAGGTGGTAGCGGTTCCAGTCGCCGGTGAGCGTCTCCAGGCAGGACACGGCGATACCGAGCGGGGTGCCCACGGGGCGGTCCTTGGCGACCTGGGGCTGCGCGGACAGCTTCACGCCGTACGTGGGCCACCGTGAGGGGACGCCGTCGGTCCGGTCGAAGACGGTGATCGGGAAGTTGGACAGGAGTCCGCCGTCGACCCAGGTGACGCGGCCGGTCTCCGTCTCCACCTCCACGGGCTGGAAGTAGAACGGAATGGACATCGACGCCCGCACCGCGTCCACGACCCGCTCCGTACCCGCGTCCTTCCCGTACTCGGAGAAGTCCCAGGGAAGCCGCACCAGGGCCCGGCGGGACACGTCGCTGACATGGACCACCAGGGTGTACTGCTGGTGCGGGGCGAGCGAGCTGAGCCGGGCCTCCTCGGGCGTGAGGGCCAGATCGGAGAAGGTCTCCACGCCGACCTCGCCCAGTACCCCGCCGAGCCATTCGACCAGGTAGTCACCGGTGTGCATGCCCTCGTGCACCAGCAGGTCGATGCCCCTGCCCAGCGGCCCGGTCAGCTTCTCCAGCGTGGACTGCTGGGCGAACCGCTCGTAGTCCAGGGAGTTCATCACCTCGACCAGATCGCTGAGTTTGCGGCCGGCCTTCTGGTACGAGGCGACCAGCGCGGCCACGATCGCGCCGGCGCTCGTGCCGGCGATCCGAGGGAACCTGTACCCGGCATCGGAGAGGGTGAGCACTGCGCCGAGCAGCCCGATTCCCTTGACACCACCGCCTTCCAGTACCAGGTCGACGTTGGGTGTGCCGATGCCTTGGGGAACGCCGGATGTGCCCGCCACTTCGATCACCTCATCGAGGGAACAGCGACAGCGCTGTGGTGTGTGTCACTTCATGGTAGGCAGGTGACGGGATCAGCCGGAAGGGGAATCAGCTCCCCAACTGCGTCCGGAGCCACTGCTCCACTTCTCCCACATGCGCGGCCGCCGCCGCCCGGGCCGCCTCCGGGTCGTGGGCCACCAGGGCGCGGTGGATCGCCGTGTGCTCGCGGCGGGTGCGCTCGAAGGCGCCCTCCTCCTGGTAGCCGCGCCAGACACGGGCCCGGAAGGTACGGGAGGACAGGCCCTCCAGGATGGCCGCCATGGTGTCGTTGCCGGCCGCCGCGGCGATCTCGCGGTGGAAGGCGAGGTCGTGGGCGAGGATCTCCTCCGGGTCCTCGGTGGCGTTCATCGCGGTCAAGTGCTTCTCGACCTCGGCCAGTTGGTCCGGGGTGATCCGGGCCGCCGCCAGCGCCGTGGCCGTCGACTCCAGGATGCGGCGGACCTCCAGGAGCTCCACCAGACGCGGGCCCCGGGACAGGTCGGCGACCACGCCGAACGTCTCCAGCAGATCGCCGGCCTCCAGCTGGGTGACGTAGATGCCGGAGCCGTGGCGGGCCTCCAGCACGCCCAGCACCGTGAGCGCGCGGATCGCCTCACGCATGGAGCTGCGGGAGATGCCCAGCTGAGCGGCGAGGTCGCGCTCGGTGGGCAGGCGCTGGCCGGGCTCGAGACGTCCCTCGGCGATCATCGCCTTGATCTGCTCGATGGCGCGCTGCGTCACCGTGCCCTTCTGTGGGGCGGTCTCGTCCACGCTCGTTCCTCCTGTCGCCGGTGCGCCGCAGTCTAACCTCCGGGGTGGTCCGACCAATACCGTCAGAAGAGGCGAAAAAATCGCGTCGGAGGGTGTTGTTTCCCAGAAGTGGTCTGATAAATATGCGGGCATCTGCTCGAACCCGCTCAACGAGGAGCCGCCCACATGCCCGGCACGACAGCGCGCAAGCAGTACAGGCCACGGATCGTCGGCGCGATGGCCGCGGTCGTCGGCGCCTCTCTCCTACTCACCGCCTGCGGCAGTACGAAGGACACCGGCTCCGGCAGCACCGGAGGCGGCGGGACCGGCAAGGTCGGGGTGATCCTGCCCCTGCTGACCTCGCCTTTCTGGCAGTCGTACAACGACTACGTGCCGAAGATGGCCAAGTCCGAAGGCGTCGACGCGCTGAAGACGGTCAACTCCAACAGCGACCCCTCGCAGCAGATCACCGACATCAACAACCAGCTCAACCAGGGTGTGAAGGGCCTGGTCGTGGCCCCCCTGGACAGCGCCGCCATCGAGGCCGGCCTCGACCAGGCGGACCGCAAGGGCGTGCCGGTCGTCGCCGTCGACGTGGCGCCCGACAAGGGCAAGGTCGCCATGGTGGTGCGCGCCGACAACGTCGCCTACGGCACCAAGGCCTGCGACTACCTCGGCCAGCACGTCACCAGCGGCAAGGTCGTGCAGATCATGGGCGACCTTGCCTCGGTCAACGGCCGCGACCGCTCCCAGGCCTTCCGCACCTGTGTGAAGACGAAGTACCCCAAGCTCAAGGTCCTGGAGATCCCCGCCAAGTGGGAGTCCGACACGGCCGCCTCCCAGCTGGGCACCCTGCTCAACGCCAACCCCGACATCAAGGGCATCTACATGCAGGCCGGCGGCGTCTACCTCGCGCCCACCCTGCAGACCCTGAAGTCGAAGAACCTGCTGAAGACGGCGGGCCAGAAGGGCCACATCGTCATCGTCTCCAACGACGGCATCCCGCAGGAGTTCGACGCCATCCGCAAGGGCGAGATCGACGCGACCGTCTCCCAGCCCGCCGACGCCTACGCCAAGTACGGCATGTACTACATCAAGGCGGCGATGGAGGGGAAGACGTTCAAGCCGGGCCCGACGGACCACGACTCGACCATCGTCAAGCTGCCGAGCGGCATCCTCGAGGACCAGCTGCCCGCGCCCCTGGTCACCAAGTCCAACGTCGACGACCCCAAGCTCTGGGGCAACACGGTCAAATGAGCGCTCAGAAAAGCCCGGTCGTACCGCTTGTCGAGGCACGCGACATCGTCAAGCGGTACGGCCCCACCACCGCCCTCGCCGACGGCCGGCTCACCGTGCTGCCCGGCGAGTCCCACGCCCTCGTCGGCCGCAACGGCGCCGGCAAGTCGACCCTGGTCCGTGTCCTCACCGGACTGGAGGCGCCCGACGAGGGCACGGTCCGCTTCGACGGTGAGCCCGCGCCCGCGCTCACCGACCGCGACGCCTGGCGCCGCAAGGTCGCCTGCGTCTACCAACACCCCACCGTTGTGCCCGAGTTGACGGTCGCCGAGAACCTCTTCATCAACCGCCAGCCCCTCCAGCGCGGTTTCATCAGCTGGCGCAGGCTGCGCGCCGAGGCGGCAGCGCTGCTCGACACCTGGGACGTCCGCGTCGACCCGGACGCCCGCACCGCCGACCTCAAGGTCGAGGACCGCCAAATGGTGGAGATCGCCCGGGCGTTGAGCTTCGGCGCCCGCTTCATCATCCTCGACGAGCCCACCGCCCAGCTCGACAACCGTGAGATCGAGCGGCTCTTCGCCCGCATGCGCGGCTTGCAGGACTCGGGCGTCACCTTCCTGTTCATCTCCCACCATCTGCAGGAGGTGTACGAGGTCTGCCAGACCGTCACCGTGCTGCGCGACGCCCGCTGGATCACCACCGCCCCCGTCGCCGAACTGCCCAGGGCGGCCCTGGTCGAGGCGATGGCGGGGGAGTCCATCGAGGTGATCGCCGAACAGGGCCTGCGGGAAAGGTCCGTCGACGAGGCGGCCCCGGTCCTGCTCGACGCACGCGGGCTCACCTCGGACACGTACGACAACGTCGACCTGACCGTCCGGCGCGGCGAGGTCGTCGGCCTCGCCGGCTCCAGCGCCAGCGGCAAGATCGAGCTGGCGGAGGCCTTCGCGGGCCTGCGCACCCCGACCGGCGGGACGGCCGAACTCGACGGCGAGCGGCTGAGGTTCGGCTCGGTGCAGGCCGCCCTGGAGGCCGGTGTCGGCTGTGTGCCGCGCGACCGGCACGAACAGGGTCTGGTCGCCGGCATGAGCATCGGCGACAACTCCACCATGACCGTCCTGGACCGGCTCGGCCGCTTCGGCTTCATCGGCACCGACCGCAGACGCGGCTTCGCCGCCGAGCTGATCGACCGCCTCGACATCCACGCCGAGGGCCCCGAGCAGCCGGTCTCCGCCCTGTCCGGCGGCAACGCGCAGAAGGTCGTCATGGCCCGCGCCCTCGCCTCCGACCCCAGGCTGCTGGTCCTCATCAACCCCACCGCGGGCGTCGACGTGAAGTCGAAGGAGTCACTGCTCGCCCGTGTGGACAGCGCCCGCGAGGACGGTACCGCCGTCCTGGTCGTCTCCGACGAACTCGACGACCTCAGGCGCTGCGACCGCGTCCTCGTCCTCTTCCACGGCCGTGTCGTCGCCGAGCACTCGGCGGGCTGGCGCGACCACGAGCTGATCGCCTCCATCGAAGGAGTTGACCATGGCTGACACCAAGGCTCCGCCGGTGAAGCCGGTGAGGGTGCCCGATGCTCGGTCGGCTCGCGCCGTGCTGCTGCGCCGCGCTCGCGAACTCGCCCTCGTCCCTGCGCTGTTGCTGCTCCTTCTGCTCGGTGCCCTGCTGAACGACTCGTTCTTCACCGAAGACACCCTGATCTCCATCCTGGCCTCCTCCGCCGCGCTCGCGATGGTGGTGCTCGCCGAGTCGCTGGTGCTCATCACGGGCAAGTTCGACCTGTCGCTCGAATCGGTGGTCGGCGTCGCGCCGGCGGTGGCCGCGCTCCTGGTGCTGCCGGCCGCCCAGGCCGGCTGGGGCACGGAACTCCCCGCCGGGCTGGCCCTGCTGGCCATCCCCCTGGTGGGCGCGGTCATCGGTGCCTTCAACGGCATCCTCGTGGTGAAGGTCAAGCTCAACGCGTTCATCGTCACGCTGGCGATGCTGATCATCCTTCGCGGGCTCCTGGTCGGCGCCACCAAGGGCAAGACGCTGTTCGGCATGCCGGACTCGTTCTTCTCGCTGGCCACCTCCACGTTCCTGCGCATCCCGCTGTCGGTCTGGGTCGCCGCCGCGGCGTTCGCCGTCGCCGGTCTGGTGCTCAAGTACCACCGCGTCGGCCGCTCGCTGTACGCCATCGGCGGCAACCTGGAGGCGGCCCGCGCCGCGGGCATCCGCGTCGACCGCGTCAGGCTCGGCGTCTACGTCGTCGCGGGTGTCCTCGCCTCCCTCGGTGGCCTGATGTACACCGGTTACGTCGGCGCGATCGGCGCCAACCAGGGCCAGAACATGATCTTCACGGTGTTCGCCGCGGCCGTCATCGGGGGCATCAGCCTCGACGGCGGCCGGGGCACCATGTTCGGGGCTCTCACCGGCGTGCTGCTGCTCGGCGTGGTCAAGACCATGCTCACCATGGCCCAGGTGCCGTCGTTCTGGATCGACGCCATCTACGGCGGGATCATCCTCGTCGCCCTCATGATCGCCCGCCTGACAACGGGCCGCGCCCAGGACTGACCCCACCCAGCCCCCGACCGAAAGGCCCTCCGTGTCCCCGACGCCCGTCCGCATCACCGCGGTCGACACCCATGACATCCGGTTCCCGACCTCGCGCGAGCTCGACGGCTCCGACGCGATGAACCCGGACCCCGACTACTCGGCCGCCTACGTCGTGCTGCGCACCGACGACGAGGACGGTCCGCAGGGGCACGGCTTCACCTTCACCATCGGGCGGGGCAACGATGTCCAGGTCGCCGCGATCCACGCGCTGGGCCACCACGTGGTCGGACGGTCCGTCGACGAACTGTGCGCCGACCCTGGCGCGGTCTACCGCGACCTGATCGGGGACAGCCAACTGCGCTGGCTCGGGCCCGAGAAGGGCGTGATGCACATGGCGATCGGCGCGGTCACCAACGCCGTGTGGGACCTCGCCGCCAAGCGCGCCGACAAGCCCCTGTGGCGGCTGCTCGCCGAGGCCGACCCCGAATGGCTGGTCGGGCAGATCGACTTCCGGTACCTCACCGACGCCCTCACCCCCGAGGAGGCGCTGGACATCCTGCGCCGGGGCAGGGAGGGGGCGGGTGAGCGCACGGAACACCTGCTGGAACGCGGCTACCCCGGCTACACCACCTCCGCCGGCTGGCTCGGCTACAGCGACGAGAAGCTCACCCGGCTCGCCGCCCAGGCCGTCGCCGACGGCTTCACCCAGATCAAGCTGAAGGTCGGCGCAGACCTGGAGGACGACATCCGCCGCTGCCGGGTCGCCCGCTCGGTCGTCGGCCCCGACATCCGCATGGCCGTCGACGCCAACCAGCGCTGGGACGTGGCGGAGGCGATCCGCTGGACCAAGGCGCTGGCCGAGTTCGACCCGTACTGGATCGAGGAGCCCACCAGCCCCGACGACGTCCTCGGCCACGCCGCGATCCGCGAGGCCGTCTCCCCGGTCAAGGTGGCCACCGGCGAGCATGTGCAGAACCGGATCGTCTTCAAGCAGCTGCTGCAGGCCGGCGCCCTCGACATCGTCCAGATCGACGCGGCCCGCGTCGGCGGCGTCAACGAGAACCTCGCCATCCTGCTGCTCGCCGCCAAGTTCGGCGTCCCGGTCTGCCCGCACGCCGGCGGTGTCGGCCTGTGCGAACTCGTCCAGCACCTGTCGATGTTCGACTATGTGGCGGTCACCGGCACCACCGAGGACCGGGTCATCGAGTACGTCGACCATCTGCACGACCACTTCCTCGACCCGGTGGTGATCCGCGAGGGCCACTACCAGGCACCCACCGCGCCCGGATTCTCGGCCGCCATGCGTCCCGAGTCGATCGCGCGGTACACCTTCCCCGACGGCGAATTCTGGGTCGCCGACCTCGACGAGAAGAAGGGACAGGCTGCATGACCGACTTCGAGGGGCTGAAAGCCCTGGTCACCGGCGGAGCCTCCGGCATCGGACGGGCCACGGCCGACCTCCTCGCCGCCCGCGGCGCCCAGGTCGCCGTCCTCGACCTCGACCCGTCCGCGGTGGAGAAGCCGCTGCTCGGCTTCCGCGCGGACGTCACCGACGACACCTCGGTACGGGAGGCGGTGGCCACCGCGGTCGCCGAGCTCGGCGGTCTCGACGTGGTGGTCAACAACGCGGGCATCGGCGCCCAGGGCACCGTCGAGGACAACGACGACGCCGAGTGGCACCGGGTCCTGGACGTCAACGTGGTCGGCATGGTGCGCGTGAGCCGCGCCGCGCTGCCGCATCTGCGCGACTCGCGGCACGCGGCGATCGTCAACACCTGCTCCATCGGCGCCACCGCCGGCCTCCCACAGCGCGCGCTCTACTGCGCGACCAAGGGTGCCGTGTACTCGCTGACCCTCGCCATGGCCGCCGACCACGTCCGTGAGGGCATCCGCGTCAACTGCGTCAACCCCGGTACGGCGGACACCCCGTGGGTCGGCCGCCTGCTGGACAAGGCCCCGGACCCGGCCGCCGAACGCGCCGCCCTGGAGGCCCGCCAGCCCACCGGCCGCCTGGTCTCCGCAGCCGAGGTCGCGGGCGCCATCGCCTACCTGGCCAGCCCCCTGTCCGGCTCCACCACCGGCACCTCCCTCGCCGTCGACGGCGGCATGCAGGGACTGCGCCTGAGGCCGGTGGGCCGGTGAGCACGCCCCAGGGACTCGGTTTCGGTTCGGCCGGCATCGCCGGCCTCTACACCGAGGTCACCGACGAGCAGGCGCACGAGGCCGTCTCCGCCGCGTGGCAGCGCGGCATCCGCTACTACGACACCGCACCCCACTACGGGCTCGGCCTGTCCGAACACCGCCTCGGCGCGGTCCTGCGCGAGCACCCGCGTGAGCAGTACACGCTCTCCACGAAGGTCGGCCGCCGTCTGGAGCCCTCGTCCGACGGCGGGGACGACCTCGCGCAGGGCTTCGCCGTCCCCGCCACCCACCGCCGGGTGTGGGACTTCACCGCGGACGGCATCCGCCGCACCCTCGACGCCAGCCTGGAACGGCTCGGCGTCGACCGTGTCGACATCGTCTACCTCCACGACCCGGACGACCACGCCGAACAGGCCTTCCGGGAGGCGTATCCCGCGCTGGAGAAGCTCCGCTCGGAAGGCGTGGTCGGCGCGATCGGCGCGGGGATGAACCAGGCCGGGATGCTCACCCGTTTCGTCCGCGAGACCGACGTCGACGTGGTGCTGTGCGCCGGCCGCTACACCCTGCTCGACCAGAGCGCACTCACGGAGCTCCTCCCCGCGGCCGTCGCCCGAGGCGTCTCGGTGGTGATCGGCGGAGCCTTCAACTCGGGCCTGCTGGCCGATCCGAAGCCGGGCGCGACCTACAACTACGCGGCGGTGCCGCCCGAGTTGCTGGAGCGGGCCCTACGCATGCAGGAGGTCGCCCAGCGGCACGGCATCACCCTGCGGGCCGCCGCCCTGGCCTTCTGCATGGCGCACCCGGCCGTCACGAGCGTGCTGGTCGGAGCCCGTTCGGCGGCGGAGGTCCACGACTGCGCCGACCAGTTCGCGACACCGGTGCCCCCCGCCTTCTGGCAGGAGCTGCGGGAGACCGGTCTCCTGAGGACCGAGGAACCGTCATGAGAGTCGCCCTGCACACCAAGGTCCGGGCGGACCGCGTCGCCGAGTACGAGGCCGCCCACCGCGAGGTCCCGAAGGAGCTCACGGACGCCATCCGGGCGGCCGGCGCGTCCTCCTGGACCATCTGGCGCAGCGGCACCGACCTCTTCCACGTCCTGGAGTGCGAGGACTACGCCCGTCTCCTCGCCGAGCTGGAGAAACTCCCGGTCAACGTCACCTGGCAGGCCCGTATGGCGGAACTGCTCGACGTCGTGCACGACTACTCGGACGAGGGCGCGGCGGCGGGCCTGCCCGTCGTCTGGGAGCTGCCATGACGGTGGACGCCCACCACCACGTCTGGGACCTGTCGGTCCGCGACCAGGACTGGATCCCCGAAGACAGCCCGATCCGCCGTACGTTCACGATCTCCGACCTCGAACCCGAGGCGCGGGCGGCCGGCGTGGACCGGACGGTCCTCGTCCAGACGATCACCGTCCCGGAGGAGACCCCGGAGTTCCTGGCGCTGGCCGCCTCCCACGACCTGATCGCGGGCGTCGTCGGCTGGACCGACCTCACCCGTCCGGACGTCGCCGACGAGCTCGCCCGGCTGCGTGAGCTCCCGGGCGGCGCGTACCTGAAGGGCATCCGCCACCAGGTGCAGGGCGAACCGGACCCGGAGTGGCTGCTGCGCCCGGCGGTGCTCCGGGGCTTGGCCGCGGTGGCCGAAGCGGGCCTGGTCTACGACCTGGTCGTCCTTCCGCACCAGCTGCCCGCCTGCGCGAAGGCCGCCGCGTCCCTGCCCCGACTGACCTTCGTCCTGGACCACTTGGGCAAGCCGCCGATCGCCTCCGGCGCCCTGGAACCCTGGGCTTCCGACCTGCGCGCACTCGCCGCCCTGCCCAACACGGCCGCCAAACTCTCCGGCCTGGTCACGGAGGCGGACCCGGCCTCCTGGACGGTCGCCGACCTTGGCCGGTACGCCGACACGGCTCTGGAGACCTTCGGCCCCGGCCGGCTGATGTTCGGCTCGGACTGGCCGGTGTGCACCACGGCCGCGTCCTACACCCAAGTCACCTCGTGCGCCGAGGCGTTGGTGTCCCACCTGACCCCCATGGAACGCGAGGAGGTGTTCCGGACGACCGCGGCCCGCGTGTACGGCCTGTGAAGGCCGCGGGGGCGACACCGTCACCCTGGCCTCGACGCATGTCTCAGGACGGTCGGCTCACCCCCGCCAAACGGGTGGGCGGCAGATACTCCCGTACGTACGTCCGCTCCCAGCACGCCCCTGTCTCCCTCAGCTCCCGCCAGCTCGTGTACCGGTAGCGGAACAGCCGCGCCCGGATGAAGCGGGGCGGGGCGTCCGGGGGGAACGGGGAGCGGCGCAGGAGCCGCAGGGTGTCGCGGTCGTTCTCCAGGAGGCGTTCCACCAGCGTGCCGAACCACGAGCCGGCGTAGGACGGGGAGAGCGCGGCGAACCACATCAGCCAGTCCAGGCGCAGATGGTACGGGGCGAACTGGCGCGGCCAGCGCCGCGGGTCGCCCGGCTTGCCCTTGAACTCGTACTCCCGCCAGTCCGAGTCCTCGCTCGGTACCTCGTCGGACGTGCCCTCGATCACCACCTCGTACCGGAGCCGGCTGACGCTGCCGAACGCGCCGTAGGTGTTGACCAGATGGAGCGGGTCGAAGGAGCGGTTCATGACCTGGCGGCGGGAGATCATGTTGGCCACCGGGCGCCGGCTGAGGGCGATGAGCAGGGCGGCCACCGCGAGGACCAGCACCTCGTACCACAGCGGGGCGTCCGGCACGGAGGGCGCGTCCGCCGGGAGCCGCAGCGCGGAGACGGCCAGGACGATCGTGATCCAGTTCAGCCAGGAGAAGTTGCCCGACAGGACCAGCCAGAGCTGTGTGACGATCATCAGGGAGGCCGCCCCCGTGGCCACCGGCTGCGGGGCGAACAGGAGGACCGGCACGACGAGTTGGGTGAAATGGTTCGCGGCCACCTCCACCCGGTGCGCCGGCCTCGGCAGATGGTGGAAGAACCAGCTCAGCGGGCCCGGCATCGGCTGGGTCTCGTGGTGGTAGTCCAGACACGTCAGCTCGCGCCAGCAGGCGTCGCCACGCATCTTGATCAGCCCCGCGCCGAACTCGACCCGGAACAGGATCCACCGCAGGAGGAACAGGACGACGAACGGGGGAGCGACCTCGTCGTTGCCGAGGAACACGGCGAGGAAGCCGACCTCCAGGAGCAGCGACTCCCAGCCGAACGCGTACCAGGTCTGGCCGACGTTGACGATCGAGAGGTAGAGCGCCCAGGGCAGCAGCCACAGCGACATCCCGGCCCAGAGGGGGAGCCGGCCGTCCAGGCCCGCGAGCAGGGCCAGGGACACCGCGCAGCCCGTCCCCGCGCAGACCGCGAAGAAGCGGTCGGAGTAGTGGAGTTGGAACAGGCTCGGCGCCTGTCTGAAGGGCACCCGCGCCGTGAAGCGCGGGACCGGGAGCATGCCGCGCTCGCCGAGCAGCGCGCGGAACTGCAGAGCCGCCGTGAGGAACGCCACCAGATACACACCGGCCAGCGCGCGCTGGAAGACCAGCCGGCTCATCCAGTAGTCGGGTGCGGTGAACCAGTCCACGGCCGTGCCCTCCTCGCTCCAGTGTCGCGCCGGAACCCTATGTCACGCTCCGTGTAACCCTCCTCCGCTTGCGTAACCCAGGAGAGTGAAGCAGACAATGGTGACGAATTGCCTGAAGTGAGGCAGGAGGACCAGGTGCACAGAGTCACCGGAACCCTCGTCACCGCCTGTGCGCTCTCGGCGGCGCTCATCGTCGCCGGCTGCGGCGGCAACGGCGACAGGGCCACGAGTTCGAACAGCCAGAGCGGAGAGGTGTTCCTGCAGCCGGCCGCGGCCCGGGGACCGGACCCGTTCACCGACTCCACCGCCACCTCGCCGGCCGGCAGGTCGCCGGCCACCCCGTCGCCCGCCGCCCGGGCGACCCCGGTCGGCGCCTCCCGGGCCGTGCGCTCGGTCTCCGGCTCCACCCCCGGCCTCTACGGCGGGACGGAGCGCGTCGGCAGCTGCGACGTGAACCGGCAGATCGACTACCTGACCTCCGACCCGTCCAAGGCCCGCGCCTTCGCCCGCGCCGAGGGCATCTCCGAGGCCTCCGTCCCGGACTATCTGCGCGGCCTCGCCCCCGTCGCGCTGCGCGCCGACACCCGCGTCACCAACCACGGCTTCCGCGACGGCGGGCTCACCACCTTCCAGTCCGTCCTCCAGGCCGGCACCGCCGTCCTCGTCGACGGCCGGGGCGTCCCCCGGGTGCGCTGCGCCTGCGGCAATCCGCTGCGGCCCCCCGTCGCCGCACAGGGGACCCACGGTGTCAACGGGCGCCCCTGGTCCGGCTACCGGCCCACCGAGGTGATCGTCGTGACCCCGGCACCCCAGGTCGTCACCCACATCACGATCGTCGACGTCGTCGGCAACACCTGGATCGAACGGCCCATCGGGCACGACGTCCATCACGACCACGTCGTACCGCCCCCGGAGCGTCCGAAGCCGAAGCCGACCCCGACGTACCCGACGACGCCCGCCCCCAGCCCCGGCGACAGCGAGAGCGGCACCGGTCCCGGCAGCGTCGGCGCCTCGCCGAGCGCCGGGAGTTCCGCTCCGGCGTCCGCACCCGCCACCCACTGCGCGCGCCCGACCGTGACCGTCACCCCGGGCGCCACCACCGGCGCCGTGGCCACGGGGAAGCCGTCCGCCCCGCCCACCGGCTGCCCGACGGCGACGGTGACCGCCACCCCGGGGACGACCACCCCGACCGGCCCGACCACCACGCCCGGGAAGCCACGGGCCCCCGGGACCCCCTCCGCCGACATCGGCCCGCCGACCGTGCCCGACACCCCCGACCAGCCCGACGGTGGCGTACCGGTCCCCGACGGCACCACCACCGGCAGCATCTTCGACAGCCCCACCGACGTCCTCGGTGGCTGACCGGGGCAGGGCCGCGGCCCGAACTCCGGTGAACCAACCCTGTCGTCCCGGTCGAAGAATCGGGCAAACCCTGGCAAGGTGGCCCCATGGTTGATCGGGGAGTGAGCGCCCTGTCTCTCCCGGACGACTGGCCCGCCCACCCGGACCCGATCCTGGCGCTCAACCGCATGGGCAGCTTCGACTGGGACCTGGACAGCGGTCTGTTCCACATGGACGCCCAGGCCCACGAGGTCTTCGACCTGCGCCCCGAGGAGTACAACGACCACCCCGAGACCCTGGCGATCCGCGTCCCGCGCGCGGAGGCCTACCGGCTCGACACCCTGGTCGCCCAGGCACTGAAGGACGGCAGCGAGAACTACGGCGCCTACTTCCGCATCCGCCGGCGCGACGGGAGCCTGCGCTGGACCCACACCCAGGGCTACATCCGCCGCGACGACACGGGCCGCCCCCGCAGGATCATCGGCATCGTCCGGGACGCCACCGACGAGCTCGACGAGCTCGCCGCCCGCCGTGAGCAGGCCGACCAGGACGCGGCCCGGCGCGAGCAGACCAACGTCGTCCAGCTCACCACGGCCGCCCTCGCCCACGCCCGTACCGTCCAGGACGTCATCGACGTCCTCAAGGACACCCACGGCCTGACCCATCTCGGCGCCACCAGCCTGGTCATGGGCCTGGTCGAAGCCGGCCGCATCCGGCTGATCGCCGAGGGGCCGGCGGGCAGCTTCGTCCCCGGCACCCTGATCACCCGTATCGACGAGCCCTACCCGATGAGCGAGGTCGTACGGACCCTCACGCCCCGCTTCATCGAGTCACCGGAGGAGTTCGCCGAGGGCTACCCCATCCTGTGGCCGCACCTCACCGACCTGAACATCACGGCGGCCGCCTACCTCCCGCTGATCGTCCAGGCGCGCCCGATCGGCGCCATGGGCCTCCTCTACAGCGACCGCAGCGGTTTCTCGCCGGAGGAGCGCAACGTCCTGCTCGCCCTCGGCAGCAGCATCGCGCAGAGCCTGCAGCGAGCGACCTTCTACGAGCAGGAGAAGGACGTCGCCAGCGGTCTCCAGCAGGCCATGCTGCCGCGCACCATCCCCAGTGTGCGCGGTGCCGACGTCGCCGTCCGCTACCGCTCGGCCTCCCTCGGCCGGGACATCGGCGGCGACTGGTACGACCTGATCCCGCTGCCCGGCGGACGGGTCGGCGCCGTCATCGGCGACGTCCAGGGCCATGACACCCACGCCGCCGCCGTCATGGGCCAGCTGCGCATCGTGCTGCGCGCCTACGCCGCCGAGGGGCACACCCCGGCCACCGTGATGGCCCGCGCCTCCGTCTTCCTCCACGAACTCGACACCGACCGCTTCGCGACCTGCCTCTACGCCGAGGCCGACCTGTCCACCGGGGTCGTGCAGGTGGTCAGGGCCGGCCATATCGACCCGCTGATCCGGGGCACCGACGGCAGCTGCCGCCGTGTCTCCGTCGAGGGCGGTCTCCCGCTCGGCCTGTCCGCCGAGTTCGGCAGCCTCGAATACCCCGTCGGCACCCTCGAACTCGACCCCGGACACACCCTCCTGCTGTGCACCGACGGCCTCGTCGAACAGCCCGGCGCCGACCTCGACGACGGCATGAAGGCCCTCACCGCGCTGATCAAGGACGGTCCCGACGACGTACGCGACCTGGCGGACCGCCTCATCGACGTCGCCGAGGAACGCGGCGGCGACGACGACGTCGCCCTGCTCCTGCTGCGCCGCCGGGGCCTGGACGCCCCGCGGTCCGCCGGCCGGCTCCAGCAGCACGTGGCCCCCGGCGACCCGGAGGCCCTCACCCACGCCCGCCACATGATCCGGGCCGCCGTCCGGGCCTGGGGCGCACGGGACCGCGCCGACGAGGTCGAACTGGTCGCCGACGAGCTGATCACCAACGCCCTGATGCACACCGAGGGCTCCGCGATCGTCACCCTCAGGGTCCTCACCGGCACCGACCGCCGGCTGCGCGTCGAGGTCGAGGACTCCTCCAGCGCCCTGCCGCGCCGCCGGGAGGCGGGGGAGTCGGGTGTCTCCGGCCGGGGGCTGCTCCTGGTCGACCTGCTCACGGACGTGTGGGGTGTGGAGGCGCGGGGCGGCGGCAAGTGCGTGTGGTGCGAGTTCCTGGTGGGCGGGCACCCCTGACCCGCGTGGCGCTGTCGGTGCCGGGTGGCACTCTGGACGTATGCCGGAACTTCCCGAGGTCGAAGCGCTCAAGGACTTCCTGACCGAGCACCTGGTCGGGCACGAGATCGTGCGGGTGCTGCCCGTCGCCATCAGTGTCCTGAAGACGTACGACCCTCCGCCGGGCGCGCTCGAGGGCCGCGAGGTCACCGCCGTCCACCGGCACGGCAAGTTCCTGGACCTCGCCACCGACGGCGGCCCGCACTTCGTGACCCACCTCGCCCGCGCCGGGTGGCTGCACTGGAAGGACCGGCTCCCCGACGGCCCGCCGCGCCCCGGCAAGGGCCCCCTCGCCCTGCGCGTCGCCCTGGAGACCGGCGAGGGTTTCGACCTCACCGAGGCCGGCACCCAGAAGCGCCTCGCGGTCTACGTCGTCCGGGATCCACGGGAGGTCCCGGGCATCGCCCGCCTCGGCCCCGACCCCCTCTCCGAGTCCTTCGACGAGCAGGCGTTCGCGGACCTCCTGCGACCCGAGAGACGCCAGCTCAAGGGAGCCCTGCGCGACCAGAGTCTGATCGCCGGGGTGGGCAACGCCTACAGCGACGAGATCCTGCACGCGGCGAAGATGTCCCCCTTCAAACTCGCCGCGTCCCTCACACCCGAGGAGACCACCCGCCTCTACGGGGCCCTGCGCACCACCCTCACCGAGGCGGTCGAGCGCTCCCGGGGCGTGGCGGCGGGTCGTCTCAAGGCCGAGAAGAAGAGCGGCCTGCGCGTCCACGGCCGCACCGGTGAGGCGTGCCCTGTCTGCGGCGACACCGTCCGGGAGGTCTCCTTCAGCGACTCCTCGCTCCAGTACTGCCCCACCTGCCAGACGGGCGGCAAACCACTGGCGGACCGGAGGATGTCGAAGCTGCTGAAATAGCGCACCTCCGCAACAGCCGCGGGCCCCGCGGGGGTTCAGCGGGGGTTCAGCGTCACCAGGTGCTCGCCCTGCTCGGTGCGCACCTCGTACTTGGCGATCTCGCCGGTGTGCATCGCGGTGCTGCCCCGCATGGTGATGGGGCGGGCGTCATGGCTCGGGACGGCCCAGCTGGTGACGGTCTGCTCGGAGCCGTCGTCGCCGATGGCGATCAGCCGACAGGAGCGGGGGCCCGCACCGTCCTTGATCTCCAGCTCGACATCACTGCCCATGTCCTGGTCCGTCGTGGTGATCCGCGCCCACACACCCGTCCTCGCGTCGGTCGCCGCGATCTGCGTGGCGTCGTGGTGGTCCCCGCCGGCCGCGAGCATCATGACCCCGGGCCCGGCCGCGGCGATGGCCACCGAGGCGGCCAGGCCGTACAGGAAGCGGCGGCGGGTCGCCCGGTGCCGGGTCGCCACCGCACCCATCAGCCGGTCGAGCAGCTGCGGGCCGGGCCGGGTCATGGGGTTCACGAACCTCGGCGTCGCCCGGCGGTACAGCATCATCTGACGGGTGACCGGCCCGAACTCGGTCACGTGAGCGGCGCAGCGCGCGCACTCCATGAGGTGGTCCTCGAAGCGGAAGGCGTCCGCCTCGTCCAGCACGCCGAGCGCGTACGCGGCGACGTCGCGGTGCGTTTCCTGGGACCTCATGCCGAATCCTCGTGCCGTTGGGTGCGGGGTGGGTTACTCCTTGCTCCCACCGGTACGCACCAGACCGCCGATTCACTCAAGGCACACACAGAATCGTGAACCCGGGTATTCGTAGCGGGAGGGCACGAGGATTGGTCCCGATCGAAACGAATCTAAAAAAGGTGGATGGCGAGATGCCCCAGGGGCAGTCCGAGCTGCCAGGCCTTCGTCCACACCTTCGGACCTTCGTCCTCGCCGACCCCTACGGCCCCGCCGGGCACCGCGTTCAGGTCGGGCGCGAGCAACTCGGTCTCCTCCAGCCAGCGCCAGGCCGCCTCGGCCAGATCCAGGTCGGGCGCGGGGGCGCACGATTCGGCCGCCACGGCGGTGAGATCGGCCATCCGCTCCCGTACCCAGTCCTGCCACGGCTGGTCGTAGGCGGTCAGCGACAGCCAGGTCTCCAGCTGGGTGACCACCCGGATGCCGGAGAGTTCGCCGTCCTTGTCCGAGAGGAAGATGGTCAGCGCGAGGGCGTCGCGCCCCGCGCGGAACTCCATGGACGTCGGCGGCATCAGATCGCCCGTCCTGAGCAGCTCGTCGGCGATGTACTCGGCGTACAACCAGGCCATGGGAACGACCAGTTCACCGCCGCCGGTGCCGTCCGTGCTCTCTTGACCTCTGTGCAGCATCCCTTCCTGCCTTCCTCCGGTGCGTGCGCGTCGCCCGGCGCAGGGTCCGTTGTGTGGACCCCGAGCCCCCCAGTCCGGAACACGGATGAGGACAGCTGATGGCCCAACAGGGGTCCTCAGCAAGGCGCTTTACGGAGGTTTGACTCAGCCCTCGGTTTCACCGCAGGTCGGCCGCATATCCGGGAAGCACCCGGCGCAGGGCGCGCAGCGCGTAGTACGCGCGGGACTTCACGGTACCGGGCGGAATCCCGAGGGCCTCGGCGGCTTCGGCCACACTCGCCCCCTGGAAGTACACGAGCACCAGGACTTCACGGTGCTCCGGAGTGAGTGTCTTCACAGCCTCGCGCACATCGAGGGCGGCGGCGGCCCGCTCGGCATGGTCGGCGATCACCCGGGCGTTCTCCAGCACCGCGTCCCCGACCTCGGCCGGCCGGGCCTGCCGGGCCCGCCGCGCGTCGATCGCGAGCCGCCGGCCGACGGTCATCAACCACGGCCGTACGGAGTCGAAGTCGTCGGCGCGCAGCGCCTCGGGATGCTGCCAGGCGCGCACGAGGGTCTCCTGCACCAGGTCCTCGGCGCGTTGCCGGTCGCCGTCGCAGAGCCGGAGGAGAAGCGCGAAGAGAGGCCGGCCGTGCTCCCGCTGCAGTGCGGCGAGCTCGTGCTCGGCGGTCGCCTGGTCGGTGAGGGTGGTTCCGGCCGTCATGCGCGTATGGCACCGCAGGGGGCTGCCGCGGGACAGGTCCCGTGCCGGGATCTGCGGCGGACGGTCGATCGCGTCGACGAACGGTACGACGAACGGTCCCCATGCCCGGTACGGACGGCTCCGGATGTCCTGTGCCGCGCGCCGGACGGGCTAATCGGCGGGTCGGAGCCGGGGGCGACCCGCGCCACTCCTTACGGTTTGTCAGTAAATATGACCAACATGGGGTGAGCTGATGATTGCACGCAGACAGCAGGTTGCCCTGGCTCTCACGGCCGTCCTCGCCGGAGGCGCCGCCTGCCAGGCCCAGCACCACCAAGCGGCGTCGAAGGCCGGACCCCCGGCCCCGGCCCGCGGATTCACGCTCGTCGCCTCCGGTGACGTACTCCCGCACAGCTCGATCATCGACCGCGCCCGCTTCGACGGCGGCGGCAACGCCTACGACTTCCGGCCGATGCTGGCCGGTGTGAAGCCTGTCGTCTCCCGGGCGGACCTGGCGCTGTGTCATATGGAGACCGTCTACGGAGCGAACGGCGACTACACCGGCTATCCCACCTTCAAGTCCCCGCCCGAGGTCGCCCAGGGCCTCGCCGCCACCGGCTACGACGGCTGCTCCACCGCCTCCAATCACACCCTCGACGACGGCGCCGAAGGCATCCGCCGCACCCTGGACGCCCTGGACGCCGTGGGCGTCCGGCACTCCGGCTCGGCCCGCACCGAGGCCGAGGCGCACACCGTCACGATCCTGCGGGCGGGCCCGGCGAAGGTCGCCCATCTCGCCTACACCTACGACACCAACGGCTTCCCGCTGCCCGCGGGCGAGCCGTGGGCCGTCAACCTGATGAACCAGAACCAGATCATCGCGGACGCCCGGGCCGCCCGCGGGGCCGGCGCCGATGTGGTCGTCGTCTCCCTGCACTGGGGCACCGAGTGGCAGGACGAGCCCGACCAGCAGCAGCTCGCGCTCGCCCAGCAGCTCACGGCGTCCCGCACCGGAGGCCGGCCCGACATCGACCTCATCCTCGGCACCCACGCCCACATCCCGCAGGCGTACGAGAAGGTCAACGGCACCTGGGTCGTCTACGGCATGGGCGACCAGATCGCCGGTGAGATGTTCAACAACCAGGGCGTCCAGGACCCGCGCGGCAACCAGTCGACCATCGGCCGCTTCACCTTCGCGCCACCCCGTCGGCCGGGCGGACGCTGGGAGGTGACGAAGGCCGAGTTCATCCCGCAGCTGTTCGACATCGACGCCGGTCGGGTGGTGAACCTCAACCGGGCGATCGAGCAGGGCGCGGATGTGCAGGGCGTACGGGACCGGATCAGGGACGTCGTGCTGAGCCGGGGGGCGGCCAAGGATGGGTTGGTGATGGGGAAGTAGCCGGATTGACACGCAACCGGCATATTTCATGGATTATATGACGCTTCGCCCCAATTGAGTTCAATCCACGTCCACATGGTCGAAGGTCCGCAGCATCTCCTTGAGTACGCGTACGCACGCGCGGAGCTCGGCCTCGGTCAGCTCGCCCCCGACCTGCCGGTTCAGGGCGTGCTCGCGTGCCAGGATCGCGGTGATCACGCCCTCGCCCTCGTCGGTGATCCGGATCAGTGAGGACCGCTGATGTGCGGGGTTGGGTGTGGCCTCGGCCCAGCCCCGGTCCATCGCGTCATTGACCATGCGCTGGACGAACTGCCGGGTCAGCGCCATGACCCGGCCCATCTGAGGCACCGTCATGGGCCCGTACCGGTGCAGCAGGACGAGGACGGAGCGTACGCCGACGGAGGCTCCCTCGACCTCCTCGCCCTGTTCGAGTTTGCGCAGGCCGCGCCGGTAGAGCGCGCCGATCAGGTCGAACACCTCGCTGACGCGATGGCCGAGATCGTCGGGTGGCAGGGGTGCGTCCATGTCGTTCACCCGGCCATCATGCACCGAGTCATCATGACAACCGGGTTGTCAAAGTCGACTGAGGATGACACCTTGGTTGTCATGACAGTTGCTTCGGAACTCAGCCGCTACGCATCCACCGACGGCGACCTCGCCTACCGCGACACCGGGGCGGGCGATCTCGTGGTCCTGCTCCACCCCGGCTATGTCGACCACCGCGTCTTCGACGCCCAGACGCCGGCTCTCGTCGCGGCCGGATACCGGGTGATCGCCGCGGACATCCGCGGCCACGGCTGGTCGGCCAACGCGAGCGAACCCTTCCGCTGGGCCGACGATCTCGCCGGCCTCCTCCAGCATCTGGACGCCGGTCCGGCGGTCCTGGTCGGTGTGTCGATGGGCGGCGCCGCGGCGAGCGACACGGCGATCGAGTACCCGGAGCTGGTGCGGGCGATCGTCCTCAGCGGGGCCACGACCAGTGACTTCCAGTACAGCGACCCCCGGGTCCGGGAATTCGTGACGGAGTCCGCCCGGCTGCTGCACTCCGGCGATGTCGAGGCTTGGCTGAAGGTGTTCCTGCGGGCGGTGGCCGGCCCGAACCGCACAATCGACGACATCGACCCGGCCATCCTGGAGCGATTGGCCGAGATGGCCCTGCACACCCTCGCCAAGCACACGCCGGGCGAACGGAACTGGCATGTTCCGATGGCCGACACCTGGCCCCGGGTGCCGAGGATCGACGTCCCGGTCCTCACCGTCAACGGCGCCCTCGACGCACCCGACCTGATCGCCGACGCCGAACGCTTCGCGCGTACCGTCCCGGACGGGCGCGCGGTGCTCGTCGAGGGCACCTCCCACCATCCGAACATGGAGCGCCCCGAGGAGTTCAACAAGCTGCTCCTCGACTTCCTCGGCACGCTCTGACCGAACGGCAGTACAGGAAGGAGATGCCGGCCGGTGGCCGCAGGTGACAGGGCAACATGGTGGCGCACCCTGTCACCTCACGAAGGCGGAGAAGATGACCACGCCGGCCCACCCCGTCGACCACGAGCTGATCCGGGCCGCGGCCCAGGTCGCCCGCACCCGGTGCCGGGGCGACAACCACACCATGGCGGCCGCCGCCCGCGCCCGGGACGGGCGCATCGTCACCGCGGTCAACGCCTACCACTTCACCGGGGGCCCGTGCGCGGAACTGGTCCTCATCGGTGCGGCGGCCGCGCAGGGCGTCTACGAGCTGGACACCATCGTCGCCGTGGGCGACCGCGACCGGGGAGTCGTCCCCCCGTGCGGCCGGTGCCGGCAGGTGCTCCTCGACTACTTCCCGGCCATCGAGGTCATCGTCGGCGAACGCGACCACCTCCGCACCCTCCCCGTCACCCACCTGCTGCCCGAAAGCTATGTCTGGGCCGACCACCAGCTCGACGAAGAGGCCGGATGAACTCGGCGAACAGAGCGGACGAAAGCGATGAGACGGGCGGTCACCTCGCGTACTGGAACGGCCCGGGCGCGACGAAGACCTTCACCCACCCCGTGCACCACGGCTGGCTGGCGTCCGTCGCCCGGGACGCCCGGATCCTGGACTACGGCTGCGGATACGGCCGGGTCACCGCCGAGCTGACGGACCTCGGCTTCGACGACGTGTCCGGGGTCGATCCGTCACCCGCTCTGGTCGAACGCGGCCGCAGGTCAAGGCCCGATCTGCGCCTCGCCGTACTCCCGTCCCCGCCGGCCCTGCCCCACCCGGCGGCGAGCCTCGATCTCGTCCTGCTCTTCGCGGTGCTCACCTGCGTCCCCGACGAGGCGGCACAGCGGGCCCTGATCGCCGAACTGGTCCGCGTCCTGGCCCCCGGCGGGCTGCTGTACATCAGCGACATGACCTTGCAGGAGGACGCGCGCGACCAGGAGCGCTACATCGCCCACGCCCGCCGGTTCGGCACACCGTACGGGGTGTTCGCCACCGACGACGGCGCCCTGTGCCGGCACCACGACCTCGCCGGGCTGCGCGCCCTGCTGGGGGACCTCGACCTCCTGGCCGAGCGCCGGATCGACGTCCTCACGATGAACGGTCACCGGTCGCGGGGGGTGCAACTGCTGGCCCGCAAGGGATGACGCCTACGGCACCACCGTCACCGGCCACCGTCCCGCCTTCACCAGCCGCACTGCCACCGACCCCACGATCCGGTGCCCCGCCTGCTCCGAGGCGCCCACCACCACCGCGTCGGCCTTCAGTTCGTCCGCGGCCTTCACCAGGCCGCTGTACGGATCGCCGCGGAAGGTGTGGAACTCCCAGCGCACATCGAATATCCCCTTGGTGCGCTCGGCCGCCTCACGGATCTCGGCGACGAGGTTCTCCGCGATCTCGTCGGTCGTCTCGGCGACCGGCGCCCCCATCGCCGCGCCCGCCGCCATCACCGGCTGGACATAGACCACGGCCAGCAGCGCCCGCTGCCGCCGGGCCAGCCCGCCGGCATATGCCGCCGCGCGCAGGGAGGAGTCGGAGCCGTCCACTCCGACCACGATGACCTTGGGCCCGTCCGTGCCCCGCTCGAACTGGTGCGAGTGCTGTTCCGTCACGGCTGCGAGGCTATCGGAAACCGCAGGTCCCGCCGCCGTCCGGGCCCCTTCGACGGGCGAGGCGCCCGGCGGCTTCCTACAGTCGGAACATGAGTGCCACCGCCCAGGCCGCCCCCACCGAGGACACCCCGGGTCCGATACGGCCCCCCGGCAGCGGCCCGCTGGGCAGGGTGCCCGAGGGATTCGCGGCCTTCTTCGGCGCCCTCGGACTCCTCTGCGCCCTGCTGGCCCTCATCCCACCCCTGCGCGCCCTGCTGCGCCCCGTCGTCCGCTTCCTCGACCTGCTGATCGTCCCCGTCAGCGCCAACCTCGCCTACGCCGTCTTCCTCTTCCTGCTCGCCGCCGCCACCGCCGCCCGCAAGAAGATCGCCTGGTGGCTGGTCGTCGTCTATCTGGGACTCCTCGTCCTCGACGACATCCTGGGCGTGGCGCTCGGCCTCTACGCCGCGTCCATCCCCTCCCTCGTCGTCTGCGGCCTCGCCCTCGCCGTCCTGATCGTCGCCCGCAAGGAGTTCTACGCCGCCTCCCGCCGTGCCGCCCTCCGCCGCGCCGTCGTCGTCCTGCTCGCCGGGCTCGCCGTCGGCATCCTCGTCGGCTGGGGCCTGGTCGCCCTGTTTCCCGGCACGCTGCCGGAGAGCCAGCACCTGCTGTGGGCCGCCAACCGGGTCTGCGGCGGCCTGGTCTCCGGCCGTTCCTTCGACGGCCGCCCGCCCCGCGCCCTGTTCTTCCTGCTCGGCCTCTTCGGCGCCCTCGCCCTCCTCAACGCCGCCGCCACCCTGTTCCGTTCGCAGCGCATGGAGTCCGCCCTGCACGGCGACGAGGAACCCCGCATCCGAGCCCTCCTGAAGGCCTACGGCGACCAGGACTCCCTCGGCTACTTCGCCACCCGCCGCGACAAGGCCGTCGTCTTCTCGCCGAGCGGCAAGGCCGCCGTCACCTACCGCGTCGAGGCCGGCGTCTGCCTCGCCAGCGGCGACCCCGTCGGCGACCGGGAGGCCTGGCCGCACGCCATCGCCGTCTGGCTGGACGTGGCCCGCCGGCACGCCTGGGCGCCCGCCGCGATGGGCGCCTCGGAGGACGGCGCGAGGGCCTACTCCCGCGCCGGGCTCGGCGCCCTCCAGCTCGGCGACGAGGCCATCGTGCACGTCGCCGACTTCGACCTCGACGGCCGCGACATGCGGGTCACCCGCCAGGCCGTGCACCGCGTCCGCCGTACCGGCGCGAGCTGCCGCATCCGCCGCCACGCCGCCCTTACCGACGAGGAGATGGAGGAGGTCGTCGACAAGGCCGACGCCTGGCGCGACACCGAGACCGAACGCGGCTTCTCCATGGCCCTCGACCGCCTCGGCGACCCGGCCGACGGCGACTGTCTCCTCGTGGAGGCGCTCGGTCAGGACGGCCGTCTCCTCGCGCTGCTCTCCTTCGTCCCCTGGGGCCGCGACGGTGTCTCCCTCGACCTGATGCGCCGTGACCGCAGCGCCCCCAACGGGGTCATGGAGTTCATGGTCGCCGAACTCTGCGCCGCCGCGCCGAAGCTGGGTGTACGCAGGATCTCCCTCAACTTCGCCGTCTTCCGCTCGGCCTTCGAGGAGGGCGCCCGCATCGGCGCCGGACCGGTGCTGCGGCTGTGGCGGCGGCTGTTGCTGTTCTTCTCCCGGTGGTGGCAACTGGAGGCCCTGTACCGCTCCAACGCCAAGTACCACCCCGAGTGGTATCCGCGCTTCATCTGCTACGGCGACACCGGCGCCCTCGCCCGTATCGGCCTGGCCTCCGGAATCGCCGAAGGCTTCGTTTCGGTACCGTCCCTGCGCAAACTCTGGGGAAAGGGGCACCCGAAGGGCGCGTCCAGGCCCGCCACCACCCAGGGCCTGCCGTCGCTGTCGGCGCTCGGCCTCGACGGAGGGGACGAGGCCGGGGCCGACACCCCCCTCGCGGGCCTGCCCGAACAAGTACGGCTGCGGCACCACAAGCTGGACCGGCTGCGTGCCGACGGCACGGATCCCTATCCCGTGGGGATTCCCGCACGCACCCACGCCCTCGCCGACCTCCCCGAGCGCGGTGACGTCACCGTCGCCGGCCGGGTCATGCTCGTCCGCGACTTCGGCGGCATCGTCTTCGCGGTCCTGCGCGACTGGTCGGGCGACCGCCAACTCGCCCTCACCCGCGTGGAGTCCGGCCCCGCCCTCGACCGCTTCACGGCCGACATCGACATCGGCGACCACATCACCGCGACGGGCCGCGCGGGCACCAGCGACAAGGGCGAACCGACCGTCTTCGTGGCCTCCTGGCAGCTCACCGGCAAGTGCCTGCGCCCGCTGCCCGACAAACGCCGGGGCCTCGCCGACCCCGAGGCCAAGGTCCGGATGCGCTACCTCGACCTGGTCTCCAGCCCCGACGCCCGCCGGGTCGTCCGCAACCGCTCCACCGCCGTACAGGCGCTGCGCCAGGGCCTGCTGGAGCGCGGCTATCTCGAAGTCGAGACGCCCATGCTCCAGCAGATCCACGGCGGCGCCAACGCCCGCCCCTTCACCACCCACATCAACGCCTACGACCTCGACCTCTACCTGCGCATCGCGCCCGAGCTGTACCTCAAGCGGCTGTGCGTCGGCGGCCTGGAGAAGGTCTTCGAGATGGGCCGCACCTTCCGCAACGAGGGCGTCTCCCACAAGCACAACCCCGAGTTCACGATGCTGGAGGCCTACCAGGCCTTCGCCGACTACGACGTGATGCTCGACCTCGCCCGGGAACTGATCCAGGGCGCCGCCACCGCCGCCTTCGGCACACCCGTCGCCCACAAGGACGGCGAGGAGCACGACATCTCGGGCATCTGGCCCGTGAAGACGGTCCACGGCGCGCTCTCGGAAGCACTGGGGGAGGAGGTCGACGCCGACACCGGGCTGCCGGCGCTGCGACGGCTGTGCGACCGCGCAGGAGTCCCGTACACCGCCGACGACGGCCGCGGCGACGTCGTACTCGAGATGTACGAGCGCCTGGTCGAGGAGAGGACCCTGCTGCCGACCTTCTACAAGGACTTCCCGACCGACGTCTCCCCGCTCACCCGCCAGCACCGCGTCGACCCGCGCCTGGCCGAACGGTGGGACCTGGTCGCCTTCGGCACGGAACTGGGGACCGCGTACTCGGAGTTGACCGACCCGGTGGAACAGCGCCGCCGCCTGACCGCCCAGTCGCTGCTCGCCGCCGGTGGCGACCCCGAGGCGATGGAGCTGGACGAGGACTTCCTGGACGCCCTCGAATACGCGATGCCGCCCACCGGAGGCCTCGGCATCGGTGTCGACCGCCTGGTCATGTTCCTCACCGGTCTGACGATCCGCGAGACCCTGCCCTTCCCCCTGGTCCGCCGTCGCTGACCCACCGCAGCGGGCACCCGGTGGGCCAAGCGGGTGTTTTCCTGCCGCCGCACCGGTGTCGGTGGGGGGCGTCGGGCCGTCGCCGGGCGACTGATGAGTCATGAAGAAGGATCAGTTGCTCACGCGGCGCCGGGCGTTGATCGCCGGCGTCGCCGCTCTGGGCGCGGCCGGCACCGCCGGTGTGTTCGCGCTCGGTCAGGGCGACGAGCCGGTGCGGCGGCCCGCCGTACCGGCCGCCGGCCCGCAGGCGCGCGCCGCGCTCAAGCCCTCCGCCTACCGCCTCCAGCCCCTGACCGGATACGGGCCGCCCCGCGCGGCACCCGGCCGGCCCCCCGTGCGGCACGAGCCGTTCCTGCGGATGTCGGGCCGTGGTCGCACCATGTTGCTGACCTTCGACGACGGCCCGGACCCCCGCTACACCCCGCACATCCTGGACACCCTCGCCGAGTACGACGTGCGTGCCACGTTCTTCGTGTGCGGGGAACAGGCCGACTGGAACCGGGACCTGCTCGCACGGATGGCCGACGAGGGCCATGTCGTCGGCAACCACACATGGTCCCACCCCTTGCTGACCACGCTCACCCGCTCCGGGATCCGTTCGGAGATGGAACGCACCAGCGATGTCATCGAGGACGCCTACGGGGAGCGCCCGCAGTGGTTCCGCGCTCCCTACGGCGCCTGGAACCGGGCCGCCTTCCAGCTCGGCGCCGAACTGGACATGGAGCCCCTCGCCTGGACGGTCGACACCCTCGACTGGACCACCCCGGGCACCCGGAGCATCGTGCACCGCGTCGAGGACGGCGCCGCCCCCGGCGTCGTGGTGCTCTCGCACGACGCCGGGGGCGACCGCACCCAGAGTGTCCGGGCGCTCAAGGACTATCTGCCGCATCTGCTGGACTCCGGCTACCACATGACCGTACCGAGACGGCGTTACGCGTAACCGGATTCCGCCCGCCCGGTCGGGGAACGCTCAGCGGACCTCGACCAGGCGGGCGAAGACGACGACATTACCGTCGTAACCATGCTGCTTGGAAAAGCCGCCCCCGCAGGTGATGACCCGCAATTCGGCGTCACCCTTCGAGCCGTAGACGCGATCCCCGGGAAAGTTGTTCTTCGCGAAGACCTCGATGCCGTAGATCTCGAAAAGCGCCGTCTTTCCGTCCTTGCGGGCGACCTCGACGCGATTTCCCTTCTTGAGCGCCCCGAGTCCGTAGAAGACGGCGGGGCCCATCTTGTTGTCGACATGGCCGACCACCACCGCGGTGCCCTTCTCACCGGGCGAGACCGCCCCCGTGAACCAGCCCGCCAGATTCGGGTCCTCCGGCGGCGGCGCCCCGACCCAGCCGTCCGTGTCCAGACCGACCGGCATCACCGGGGCGTCCACCCGGATCGAGGGAATCCTGACCCGGTCCGGCGCGGAGAACGGCAATGCCTGGGTCCTGGCGAAGGAACCGGGCACCCGGCTGTCCGCCGCGGCCGCCGAGGCGGGCTGCGGCGGACCCACGTCGAACTCTCCCGAACCATTCCGAATGAGCGCGAGGCCGGTCAGCAGAACCAGCGCTATCACGCCCCAAGGAGCGCGCTTCTTCGGCTGCTCCTCTTCTTCGGCCAGCTCGAACGCAGACATTCGGCTTCCCCTCTCGACGCGGCCGTCGCCCCGTCATTCGCGCATACGAGAACGCTAAGTCCCGCACGCCGAACCGGCGACGGGGCGGAGGCGAACGGGTGGCCCGTACGACAGGGGTGCGCCATCCGAGTCGCCGTCGAAAGTTATTTTCTGACGGTCCGTGACCTGCGGTGATATCCGATTGTGCGCTCATTGCCCGGCGTGTCCTCTCACCAGGACGGACCATCGCCGAAATGCGGGCCCGCGCACGGCAACTGAGGGTTTTTCCGGGAGGCGCTTTCTCGCCGACATGCCGGGGACCGGACCCGGGGCGTCTTCCGCGGAGGATCACATGCGTACCACTCGTGCCCTGGCGGCCGCTGCCGCCGTGGTCGCCACGCTCTCGCTCGCCGCGCCCGCGGCGGTCGCCGACGGCATGCCCAATACCCTGAGCAACCTCATCGCGCTGCCCAGCGTCATCGCCCGCGGTGGGCAGTTGACCATCACCGTGGACGGCTGCGGGGCGGGCATGGCCACCGCGACCTCCGACGCGTTCTCGCCCACGATCCTGAGGCGCGTCGACTCCAGCAACACGTCGAGGGGTACGGCGACCGTCAACAACAACGCCTCGACTGGGTCCCATAGCATCACGGTCACCTGCAACAGCCAGACCCTGACGAACCCGGCTGCCTTCACCATCATCGGTGGTGTCCGCGGCGGTCTCGGCGGCGGCAGCACCACGGGCGCCACACCGACCGACATGGCGATCGGCGGCGGTCTCGTGGCCGCGGCCGTCGTCGGTGGCGGACTGTTCTGGATGCGTCGCCGCGCGGAGAAGCGGATCTGAGCCCACCCCGCATTCCGGGCTCGCCCCCGCTCTTGCCGGGCAACGCCTTCGCCCCGGAACCTCCGAGAGGTTCCGGGGCGATGAACTGTGCGGTCAGGCGCCGCCTTCGCCGGTGCGGCGGCGCGAGAAGTGGTACGCCGCCGCGACCGAGCCCGCGATGAGCGCCGCGCCGAGGCCGATCTCCTTGAGGTCGAAGCCGGCGATGGAGCCGCCCTCACCGGCGCGCACACCCCGGTCGGGATTGAGCGGGGCGATGGGGTTGACCGGGTTGATCGGCAGCGGTGTCGGGCCCACCGGTCGGCCGCCCGCGATGGTCAGCGCCGTCGACCCGCTCACGCCGTCACAGGTGAACGTCACCTGATACGTGGCTCCGGGCTTGGCGTCCCAGTCGACCGTCGCGGTCGCCGCCGAGCGTCCCGGGGGGATCGTGACCGCGTCGAAGACGGCCGAGGTGACCGTCGCCGGCCCTCTGCAGCCGCCGTCCCGGTTGAGCTGCAGCGTGACCTGGCCGCCGGCCGCGATGGTCGAGGGCAGGACACTGAAGCCGAACGGCGTGATGTTGCCGCCACCGCTCGCGACGGCGGCCGGTGCGGAGAGGGTGAGGGCGCAGACGCCCAGCAGTGCGGCCGAAGCGACGCGTATCGCGCGCATGTGAATCCTCCGGGTCCCCGAGGAGCAGCTGCGGACCTTTTCCGCTTGCGCCAGAAATGCACCTCGATGACCGAAACGCTAGGAACAGGTGTGCGCCTGCGCGATCGCAGTCGGGCGAATGGGGCAAGAGTGTGGGCCACCCAGGGGACATGCGCGGCGTGGCGGCTGTCTCCCGGACGGCCCGTTGGGTGAGGGGCTGTCAGGCCTTGATATGAGGAAAGAGGTTCAGGAAGGGCTCCGCCGAGGCGGTGATGCCGCGGCTGTAGGGCGCGTCGAAGTCCCAGATGAGGAAGAGCAGGAAGGCGATCAGCGCGGAGAACAGTCCGGCTAGGATCAGTTCGCGCGCCGTGCGCCGGATCTGCAGTGCGAAGATCATGCCGATGGTGATCACCGCTCCGGCCAGCAGCCCGAACCACACGACGCCCGGCATGGTCGCCCCCAGTGAGTCCGAGCGGGCGCTGCGCGCCTGGTCGGCGGCGGTGACCTGGTCGAGAAGCGGTTGGTAGGCCTGTGCCTCGAAGTCGTTCTTCGGCTGGTAGTCGGTGACATCGGTACGGATGCGCTGGAAGAGCTCGCTGCCGCGCGCGGTCACCCTGCCGTGGTCGGCCATCGTCTTCCACTCCGTGGTGACGACTTGTCCGACATAGGCGTTGACATCGTCCCGAATGCGGTCGCGGACGTCGGGCGGATAGACCCGCACCCGCTGCGAGATCTCGTGCAGCGCGACCGCCTCCGCCTGGACGTGGTCCTGGGCGGCGCTGCGGCCCTCCCACACCCCGGCGATGGCCAGGCCGAGGACGATGGCGTACACCACGCCGATCCACATCGTCATGTACTCGATGACGTCCGGGGTCTCACTGGTGTCCTCGTCCTCGGGGGCGGCCTTGTGCCGTACGACGGTGACGATGACCACCACGGCGCACGCGGCGAGCATCGCGAGGGTGAGAACAAGCCAATTCGACAAGAGAGCTCTCCAAGGGTCAGCGGGGCCGCAGCGCGGCGACGGCGATCGCGGCGGGCGCGGTGATGAGCAGGACGAAGACGAGGGGGGAGGGGCTGTCGTGGGTCGGGCGGCTGGGCATCGGGGCCCGGTACCGCGGATAACTCACGGGTGCCACCGAGGGATGCGGGGTGGGTTCCGTCGAAGGTGAAGGCGACGGAGGCGGGGGTGGAGGCGGCGTCGGTGCCGGGGCCGGCGGGGGAGTGGGGGCGGGGCGCGGCGCCACGGGCCGCGGAGGAGGCGGCGGCACGGGCTTCGGTGCCGGCTTGGGGGTGGGGGTGGGCCTGGGCTTGGGGGGCGGAGTGGGCCGCGGTGTCGGAGTCGGCGTGGGGGTGGGACTCGGACAAGGTGGTGACGGGGTCGGTGTCGGAGTGGGTGGCGGAGTCGGTGTGGGCGTCGGGCAGGCCGGTGGAGTCGGCCAGTCGAGGTTTCCGGCGACCGCGGTCCCTCCGGCGACCGCCACCGCCCGGGTGCCGTCCGGGCCGGTCGAGGCGGACGCGCAGGCGTCGGCCGCGGCCACGCCGGCCGGCGCCCCCGCGAGCAGCCAGGTCAACGTCACCAGTGTCAACACCCGTGCGGTGAAGGCGGTTTGGGTCGGTTCGGGTCCATGCACGACGAAGATCATGAGGCCTTGCGCGCCCGCGCGGGGCGGAGCGCGCGGTGATTGGCCCGAACGGGGGATTGTGGCCGCACGGCGGTTTGATCGGCGTCCACTCGGACGGTCGTAGACGCGCACATGTGTGCGAGATGGCCGGGGCGTGGCACAGGTTCCGAAAAGAAATTTGTGAGGCGGTTGAACACAACCGCAGGTCCCATGCGTACCCATGCTCGTGCGGCGACAGAGCAGGGCGCTGCAACAGCCTTGCGACTATGGGGAGTTGTTGACGATGAAGACCTCCTGGCGGAGCGCCTCCTTCGTGGTGGGCGCCGCGGCCATCCTGGCCCTCACGACCGCGTGCGGCCAGGGCGGCGGCAATACGTCGGTGGGCAGCCAGAACGTGGGCGCCACGGCCCCGGCCGGCGGATACGGCAGCGTGGGCGTCGGCGCGAGCGCCAGCGCCAGTCCCGGCAACGGTTATGGCGCCGACGGACAGCAGGGCGCGGCGGCCCAGACCACGCCCGCCGGTCAGCTCACCGTCAGCGACAACGCCGAGCTCGGCAAGACGCTGACCGACAGCGCCGGTCTCACCCTGTACCGCTTCGACGAGGACACCGCCGAGCCGCCGAAGTCCAACTGCAACGGCGACTGCGCCAAGACCTGGCCGCCGGTTCCCGCGGACGACGCCACGGCCGGTGCCGGTATCGACAAGTCCCTGCTCGGCGAGGTCACCCGCGCCGACGGCACCAAGCAGCTGACCATCGGCGGCTGGCCGGCGTACCGCTACGCCAAGGACACCCAGGCCGGGGACACCACCGGGCAGGGCGTGGGCGGCAAGTGGTTCGCGCTCGCCCCCGACGGCAAGAAGGCCACCCTGGCCAGCCTGCCCGGCCTCTCCGTCCGCAAGGACCCCAAGCTCGGCGACATCGTCGTCGACAAGAACGGCAGGACGGTCTACCGCTTCCTGAAGGACGTGGCCTGGCCGAAGCCGATCTCCAACTGCACCGGCTCCTGCCTCGAGAAGTGGCCCGCGGTCGGGATCGTCTCGCCGGACGACACCAAGGGCATCGAGAAGAAGGGCCTGATGGGCTTCACCCGGCCCGACGGCGTCAAGCAGATGACCGTCGACTGCTGGCCGGCGTACACCTTCTCCGGTGACACCAAGCCGGGAGACACCAACGGCCAGGGTGTCGGTGGCACCTGGTACGTCATGTCGCCCGACGGAAAGCCGATCGGCGCGCCGAAGAAGTAGGCGTCACCTCCCCAGGGTTGACCGCACCGGACGCGCGCACGATCGCAGGTCCGCCCCCTCCGCACCGCACGGAGGGGGCGGACCGCTTTTGGCGTTGCGGCATTTTGTCGTTTTTTCACCGGGTGCCTACGACACGTGCCGCAGGCAGTGACCGGGAACGGATGGTCAATTTCCGTTTCCGCTCGCCCCGTTGGCAGGCGATCAGTAGCCTCAGCTCGAACACCGGATCGCCCGAGCCTTGGAGAGATAGATGGAGCGTCCCGCCTGGGCCCCACTGAGCATCGACATCTCGGTGCCGAGCGTCTCCCGGATCTACGACTTCTACCTGGGCGGTTCGCACAACTTCGAGGTCGACCGGGAGGCGGCCCGCAAGGCGATGGAGTTCATGCCGGGCCTGCCGAAGATCATGCAGGCCAACCGGGCGTTCATGCGCCGCGCGGTGCGGTACGCGGCGGGCGAGGGCATCACCCAGTTCCTCGACGTCGGTTCGGGCATCCCGACCTTCGGCAACGTCCATGAGGTCGCCCAGTCGGCCAGCCCCGGCGCCCGGGTCGTCTACGTCGACCACGACCCGGTCGCCGTCGCACACAGCCAGGCGGTCCTGGAGGGCAACGAGGACGCGGGCGTCGCCGCGGCCGACCTCCGCAAGCCCCGGGAGATCCTCGACAGCGACGAAGTACGCCGCCTGATCGACCTGAACCGGCCAGTGGCGCTGCTTCTCGTTGCCATACTGCACTTCGTGGAAGACGCGGACGACCCTTATGAGGCGGTGGCCCGGCTGCGCGACGAACTCGCGCCCGGCAGCCTGCTGATCCTCACCCATGCCTCGTACGAGGGAATCCCGCTTCCACCGGAGCGGGCCGCGGGCACGGTGGACGTCTACAAGGACATCCGCAACCCGCTGATCATGCGTTCGCGCGACGAGATCGCGCGGTTCTTCGAGGGGTACGACATGGTGGAACCGGGACTGGTGCCGATGCCTCACTGGCGGCCGGACACGGCACCGCAGGACGAGGATCCTTATGCCTTCTCCGGGTTCGCCGGCGTGGGGCGTACCGCGTGATCGCCGAGCCGGACGGGCCGGAGGACAGACTGCGCCGGTTCGCGACGATCTGGAGCCGGGCGGTCTTCCCGGTCACCTCCACGTCGCTGACCCGGCCGGAGTTCGAGGAGGAGCTCCTGCCGCTGGCCCGGCGGCTGAGCCAGGCCCTGCACACCCGTACACCGGCGGCGGACGAGGGCCGGGCGGTGGGCGCCGCCCTTGTCTCCGCGCACTGCACCGACCCCGAGGCGCTGAGCCGCACCCTGGACTGCGTGGACGCCTATCTCGTCCTGTACTGCGGTGAGAACGGTGACCAGGAGGAGCTCAGGGCCCGTTCCGCCAAGCTCCAGCACGCCATGGCGGCCGGCTTCGCCCAGGCGCTGCGCGAGCGGACGCTGGCCGAGCAGGAGGCCATCTCCGCGGCCGCGTTGAAGGCGCAGGGCGTGGTCGCCCAGGCGCTGCACGCGACCGAGGCCCGCTTCCGCGCCGTCTTCGAAGGCGCGGCCATAGGGATCGGCATCGCCGACCTCGAGGGCAACATTCTTCAGGTCAACGGCGCGCTGCTGCGGATGTTCGGCATCACGGACCCGATGATGCGCGGACGCAGGGTCCAGGAGTGGACCCACCCGGAGGACGCCCCCCAGACCTGGAAGCTCTACGACGAGCTGGTCCGCGGCGAGCGCGAGCACTACCACGTCGAAAAGGCCTTCTACCGCCCCGACGGAACGGTCCTGTGGACCAACCTCACGGTCTCCCTGCTGCGTGACACGGACGGCAGCCCGCAGTACCAGCTCGCCCTCATGGAGGACACCACCGAGCGCCGGCTGCTCAACCTCCGCCTGCGCTACGAGGCCACCCACGACGCCCTCACCGGCCTGCCCAACCGCACCTTCTTCTTCGAACGCCTGGAGAAGGCCCTCGGCGCGGGTGAGGGCCAGCGGTTCGGGCTGTGCTACCTCGACCTCGACGGCTTCAAGACGATCAACGACAGCCTCGGCCACGCGGCCGGCGACCGGCTGCTCGTCGAGGTCGCCGACCGGCTGCAGGGCTGCACGACCGCACCCGGCGAGATGGTCGCCCGGCTCGGCGGCGACGAGTTCGTGGCGCTGACCACCGGCACCGACACCGAGAGCGAGGTCGACGAGCTGGCCGCCCGCATCATGGGCGCCCTGATCGCCCCGATCAGCATCGACGGCCGCGAGCTGACGGTGCGCGGCTCCATCGGCATCGTCGAGGGCCCGGCGGGCGAGCGCAGTCCGGCGGAGGTGCTGCGCAGCGCCGACATCACCATGTACCGGGCCAAGTCGGCGGGCGGCAACCGCTTCGAGCTCGCCGACGAGGAGGCCGACGCCCGCGCCATCACCCGGCACGGGCTGACCACGGCCCTGCCGGCCGCGCTGGAGCGCGGCGAGTTCTTCATCGAGTACCAGCCACTGGTCCACCTCGGCGACGGCAGCGTCCGCGGCGCGGAGGCCCTGGTCCGCTGGCTGCATCCGCAGCACGGCGTCCTCGGCCCGGACCGCTTCATCCCCCTGGCCGAACACACCGGCCTGATCGTGCCGTTGGGCCGCTGGGTCCTCGAACAGTCCGTCCGCCAGGCGCGCGAGTGGCGAGAACGGTACGACGAAGCCGGCCCCCTCCGTATCAACGTCAACCTCTCGCCCTGCCAGCTCACCCACCCCGGCCTGGTCCAGGACACGGTCGACATCCTGGAGCGCGCGGGGGTCGAACCGGACGCGCTGTGCCTGGAGGTCACCGAATCGGCCCTCATCGGCGCCGACGACGACCTGCTCAAACCCCTGCGCCGTCTGGCCGAGATGGGCGTCGACATCGCCCTCGACGACTTCGGCACCGGCTACTCGAACCTGGCGAACCTCCGCCGCCTCCCGGTCAGCATCCTCAAGCTGGACCGCTCCTTCACCCAGAGCATGCAGCAGTTCCCGGCCGACCCGGTGGATCTGAAGATCGTCGAGGGGATCGTTTCGCTCGCCCACAGCCTGGACCTCGCGGTCACGGTCGAGGGCGTGGAAACCGGGGCCCAGGCCGAGCAGTTGCGGATACTGGGCTGCGACACGGCCCAGGGCTGGTACTACGCCCGCCCGGGCCCACCGGACCGGCTGCACGAGCTGGCCCTGGTGGACGCGACGGGCTGACGCCCGCCCGGGTCCTAGGGCAGCGGAAACGACCGCAGCGAACCGTGGGTGCGGGCCATGACGACGACGTGGCCCGTGTCCCCGCCCGGTACGACGAGTTCGGGGTGTTCGCCGTCCCTCGTCTGCGAGTAGGCCGGGGACATGCGGGGCGCCGCGCTTCCGGTGCCCTGGGGACCGGCGTGCAGGTCGATCGTGATCACGCGGCCCCGCGCGCTGCCGTTGCCGGGGGTGAAGGTCACGAACCGGCGTCCGGCCACGCCGGCGCCGTCCGTCCTGGTGGCGTACGTGCTCCACAGCCTGCGGTCGTTCTCGAGGTCGTACGCGTACCAGTCGCCCGCGCTCGTGTCCTCGGCGCCGGCCTCGTACAGCACCAGGATCCCGTCGTCGGAGATCACACCCTGCACGGGCTTGTCGATCGTGTTCCGCGGGGTCGGCAGCGGCTTCAGCGTCGCCGGATCCAGGCGCCGCATGGGCGGGAAGACGTCCCCGGCCGAGTATGGGCTGCCGGTGCAGACCAGGTAGTGGCCGCCGGTGACGAGGTGCTGGCACTCGACGCCCGCGGGACTGGTCGCCACGGTGGCGCCGGTGCGGGCGTCGCGGGCGGTGACCCGGGTGACGCCGTCGGCCGTGTAGACGCGGCCCCGGAAGGCGGCGAGGGGCTCGCCGGTGCTCCAGGTGACGTTCCGGTGCCACAGGGGCGTGCCGTCGGACGCGCGGACGGCGTCGAGGACGGCGCCGGTGCGGATGAAGGGGTCCGGTGCGTGCAGGGCGTAGACGATCCCGTCCGTGGCGGCGAGGGAGACGTAGGCGCGACCGGTGGGCAGTCGACGGGTCCACGCCTGCTCACCCGTCCGCAGGTCCGCCGCGCGGAGCACGCCCGCGACTCCGGCGACGGCCCGCTCGTCGGCCGCGTCGACGAGGAGTTGGACGGTCTTGCCGTGGGCGTCGCCGGGCACGGTCCAGGTGACTCGGCCGTCGGCTCTCGAACGCCCCACGAGCGTCCCGGAGTTGGTCGCGCACACCACCTGGTGCGCGGTCGCGCCGCAACTGCCGTGGGCCTCCGGGCGGGTGATGGACGCCGTCCATGCGCGCCAGGGGCCCGAGACGGACACCGAGGTCGTCTGCACCGTCGGCCCCGAGCCGCCGGACGGCGACGAGACCGCCGGGCTCTTCGGGCCGCCCGACGCGGAGTTGCCCGACGCGGAGCGGCCCGAGCACCCCACCAGCACCAGAAGCGCCGCGCCCACCGCGGCGATCCGCCGTTTCATCCCCGCCCACCCCCGTGTGAGAGAACCCCCATGCTACGACCCCTCAGCGCTCCAGCAGCATCCGCTGCAACTCCCGTGCCGCCCGCGGCGGGGCCACGTCGCTGCGGTGCGCGAGGGCGATCGCCCGATGCAGGCCGGGCCGCGCCAGGGGGGTGACCCGCAGTCCCCGGCCCGTCCGTGTCGCCACCATCCGCGGGACGACGGCCACCCCCAGCCCCGCCCGCACAAAGCCCAGCACCGCGTCCATCTCCCCGCCCTCCACGGCGAAGACGGGCTCGAACCCTTCGGCCCGGCAGGCTGCCACGGTCAGTTCACGCAGGTCGTAGCCGTGCCGGAACATCACCAGAGGCTCCGTCTCCAGGTCGGAGATCCGGACGGTCCGCCGGCCCCGGCCCCCGGGCGCGGGCGCCTCCGGTGACGAGACGACCACCAGGTCCTCGCGCAGCAGCTCCACCGTCGTCAGCGCGGGGGACGGCGTGGGCAGCGGCAGCACCACGAGGGCCAGGTCCAGGGCGCCGCGCGCCAGCTCCCGCACGAGGTCGTGCGAGCCGCCCTCCTCGATCAGCAGCCGAATACCGGGATAACGGTGGTGGAAGGCGCGCAGCACGTCGGGCAGCAGCCCGGTGCACAGACTCGGTGTCGCCCCCAGCCGCACCCGGCCGCTGCGCAGCTGCACCAGCTCCTGCACCTCGTGCCGGGCGGTGTCCGCGTCGGCCAGGATGCGGCGGGCCAGCGGCAGCAGCGCCTCGCCCGCGTCGGTCAGCGTGATGTTGCCGCGCGCCCGCAGGAACAGATCGGCCCCCAGCTCCCGCTCCAGCGCCTTGATCTGCTGGGACAGGGACGGCTGGGCGACATGGACCAGATCGGCGGCCCGGGTGAAGTGCCGGGTCTCGGCGACCGCCACGAAGTACTGGAGCTGCTGGAACTGCACCCGCCCAGCATAGGCTCCCGCTATCGAAACGAGCCAGACCATGTCTTGGACCGATGGGGTCTTTCGGCCCTAGCGTCTTGACCCATGGCTCTGGCAACGCGGACGGACCGACGGCCGTCCATGGCGCGCACCGTGTGGGACAGCACCGTCGGCAAGAAGACGGTGATGGCCGTCAGCGGGCTGCTCATGCTGCTGTACCTGGTCGTCCACATGATCGGCAACCTGAAGATCTTCTTCGGCGCGGGCGAGTTCAACCACTACGCGCACTGGCTGCGCACCATCGGCGAGCCGTTCATGCACTACGAGTGGACGCTCTGGCTGATCCGCGTCGTGCTCGTGGCCGCCGTCGTCGCGCACGCCGTCTCCGCCTACCAGCTAAGCCGACGCGACATCAGGGCACGGCCCAGCAAGTACGTGCACAAGAGGCCGAAGGCCACCTACGCGACCCGGACCATGCGCTGGGGCGGGACCATCCTCGGCCTGTTCATCGTCTGGCACATCCTCGACCTCACGACCGGCACCGTGCACAGCGGCGGCTTCCAGCCTGGCCACCCGTACCAGAACGTCGTGGACACCTTCTCCACCTGGTACGGCAACGTCATCTACATCGTCGCGATGCTCGCCCTCGGCCTGCACGTACGGCACGGCTTCTGGAGCGCCGCCCAGACCCTCGGGGTCGGCAGCCGCGCCCGCGACCGCGCCCTGAAGACCATCGGCAACGTCCTCGCAGTGCTGCTCACGGCCGGCTTCGTCGCCGTCCCCGTGGGCGTCATGACCGGAGTGGTGAGCTGACATGACCTACACCGACTACGTCACCGGCGAACCCGTCGCCGACACCAAGGCCCCGGACGGACCGGTGAACGAGCGCTGGGACAGGCGCCGTTTCGAGGCCAGGCTGGTCAACCCGGCCAACCGGCGCAAGCACACGGTCATCGTCGTCGGCACCGGCCTCGCCGGCGGCTCCGCCGGCGCGACCCTCGCCGAACAGGGCTACCACGTCGTCCAGTTCTGCTACCAGGACTCCCCGCGCCGCGCCCACTCCATCGCCGCGCAAGGAGGCATCAACGCGGCGAAGAACTACCGCAACGACGGCGACTCCGTCCACCGGCTGTTCTACGACACCGTCAAGGGCGGCGACTTCCGCGCCCGCGAGTCCAACGTCCACCGCCTCGCGCAGATCTCCGTCGAGATCATCGACCAGTGCGTGGCACAGGGCGTCCCCTTCGCCCGGGAGTACGGCGGTCTGCTGGACACCCGCTCCTTCGGCGGCGTACAGGTCTCGCGAACCTTCTACGCCCGTGGCCAGACGGGCCAGCAGCTGCTGCTGGGCGCGTATCAGGCGCTGAGCCGGCAGATCGCGGCGGGCAACATCGAGATGCACCCCCGTACCGAGATGCTCGACCTGATCGTGGTCGGCGGGCGGGCCCGCGGGATCGTGGCCCGGGACCTGGTCACCGGAAAGGTCGACACGTACTTCGCGGACGCCGTCGTACTGGCGAGCGGTGGCTACGGAAACGTCTTCTACCTGTCGACGAACGCCATGAACTCCAACGCGACGGCAGTCTGGCGGGCCCATCGCCGCGGCGCCTACTTCGCCAACCCCTGCTTCACCCAGATCCACCCCACCTGCATTCCGCGCACCGGCGACCACCAGTCGAAGCTGACCCTGATGAGCGAGTCGCTGCGCAACGACGGCCGGATCTGGGTGCCCAGGGCCAAGGGCGACGACCGGCCGCCGAACAGGATCCCCGAGGACGAGCGCGACTACTACCTGGAGCGTATCTACCCCTCCTTCGGCAACCTGGTCCCACGCGACATCGCCTCCCGCGCCGCGAAGAACGTCTGCGACGACGGACGCGGGGTGGGCCCCGGCGGCCAGGGCGTCTACCTCGACTTCGCCGACGCCATCAAGCGGATGGGGCGAAAAGCGGTCGAGGCCAAGTACGGCAACCTCTTCGACATGTACCAGCGGATCACCGACGAGGATCCGTACGAGGTGCCCATGCGGATCTACCCGGCGGTGCACTACACGATGGGCGGGCTCTGGGTCGACTACGACCTGCAGACCACCGTGCCGGGCCTGTTCGCGATCGGCGAGGCCAACTTCTCCGACCACGGGGCGAACCGGCTCGGTGCCTCCGCGCTGATGCAGGGCCTGGCCGACGGCTACTTCGTCCTCCCCGCCACCATCAACGACTACCTCGCCCGCAACCCGCACCAGGAACCGGTGACTGACCAACACCCGGTCGTGCAGGAGGCGTTGGCGGAGACCGAGGACCGGCTCAACCTGCTCCTGTCGGTCGACGGCGACCGCACCCCCGACTCCTTCCACCGCGAAGTCGGCGAGCTGATGTGGGAGTTCTGCGGGATGGCCCGGACGGACGCCGGTCTGCGCAAGGCCCTGGAGCGCATCCCGCAGATCCGCGAGGAGTTCTGGCGGCGCGTCAAGGTGCCCGGCACCGGCGAGGAGTTCAACCAGTCGCTGGAGAAGGCCAACCGCGTCGTCGACTACCTGGAGCTCGCCGAGCTGATGTGCCTCGACGCGCTGCACCGCGCCGAGTCCTGCGGCGGCCACTTCCGCGAGGAGTCGCAGACAGCGGACGGCGAGGCCGCCCGCCGGGACGACGCGTTCTCCTACGCGGCGGCCTGGGAGTTCACCGCCACCGGCGAGGCTCCCACCCTGCACAGGGAAGACCTGGTCTTCGAGTACGTCCACCCCACCCAGCGGAGCTACGCATGAAGCTCACCCTGCGCGTCTGGCGGCAGCGCGACGCCGACGCCGACGGCGCCATGTCCACGTACGAGGTGGACGGCATCTCCTCCGACATGTCGTTCCTGGAGATGCTCGACACGCTCAACGAGGAGCTCATCCTGCGCGGTGAGGACCCGGTGGCCTTCGACCACGACTGCCGCGAGGGCATCTGCGGCGCGTGTTCCCTGGTGATCAACGGGGACGCGCACGGTCCCGAGCGGACCACCACCTGTCAGCTGCACATGCGGTCCTTCAAGGACGGAGACACGATCGACGTCGAGCCGTGGCGGGCGTCGGCTTTCCCGGTGATCAAGGACCTGGTCGTCGACCGGTCCGCGTTCGACCGGATCATCCAGGCCGGCGGGTACATCACCGCGCCCACCGGGGCCGCACCCGAGGCGCACGCCACACCGGTGCCCAAGCCGGACGCCGACTTCGCCTTCGAGCACGCGGAGTGCATCGGCTGCGGGGCGTGTGTGGCGGCCTGTCCCAACGGGGCGGCGATGCTGTTCACCTCGGCCAAGGTCAACCATCTGAACGTGCTGCCGCAGGGAGCGCCCGAGCGGGAGACCCGGGTGCTGGACATGGTGGCGCAGATGGACGAGGAAGGCTTCGGCGGCTGCACGCTGACGGGCGAGTGCGCCACCGCCTGCCCCAAGGGCATTCCCCTGGTGTCGATCACGAGCATGAACAGGGAGTGGCTACGGGCCACGCGGAAGTCCGCGAAGCGCTAGCACTGTGAACGTTCGCCGAACTCGTGCGGACGGGCGGGGTCGGGAGGGTGCTCCCCGGCCCCGTCTCGCATGTCCGGGACTTGCCGTTCAGCAACCTCACACCCGCTCTCCCCGCACCGGACACGCGAAGGTCAGTCGGCATCGGAAGAACTGTTGCGGCCGGACCTACGGCACCGGCCCGCGCGTTGCTCCGCCGTCCCCGGCCGTTGACCAGGAGAGTGCCATGACCGGCGTAACCACCCTCGACCGCCCCGCGCAACCCGCGGCCCCCACCCGCTACTCCGTCTCCCTCGCCCGTGACGAGGCCGATGTGCGGGCCGCGCAGCGGCTGCGGCACGAGGTGTTCGCCGGGGAGATGGGCGCCCTGCTGAGCACCCCGCAGCCGGGCCACGACATCGACGCCTTCGACGCGTACTGCGACCACCTGCTGGTGCGCGAGGAGATCACCGGCCTGGTCGTCGGGACGTACCGGCTGCTGCCGCCCGAGCGGGCCGCGATCGCCGGACGGCTGTACTCCGAGGGCGAGTTCGACCTGACCGCGCTCGACGCGATCCGCCCCGGCCTGGTCGAGGTCGGCCGCTCCTGTGTGCACCCCGACCACCGTGACGGCGCCGTCATCGGCCTCATCTGGGCCGGCATCGCCCGCTACATGGTGGACCGCGGGCACGAGTGGCTGGCCGGCTGCTGCTCGATCCCGCTCGCCGACGGCGGCGCCCTCGCCTCCGCGACCTGGGACCGGGTGCGGGCCAAGCACCTGGCTCCCGAGGAGTACCGCGTACGGCCGCTGCTGCCCTGGGTCCCCACCGCCGCCGCCCCGGCCGCCCCCGCCGAGCTTCCCGCCCTCCTGCGCGGCTACCTCCGGCTCGGCGCCTGGGTGTGCGCCGAGCCCGCCCACGACCCGGACTTCGGGGTCGCCGACCTGTACGTGCTGCTGTCGATGCGCCGTGTCAACGCGCGCTATCTACGGCACTTCCTCTCCCTCGTCCCGGCCTGATGAGCGTCTGGATGCCGAGCGCGCCCTGCACCCCCGGGGCGTGCATCGAGCAGACGGGGTCCGCCACGGCCGTACCGCGTGCCGTGGCGCGGATCGCGGCGGTCGTGGTCCTGATGCTCGTCGGGATCGCGCTGACGCCGCTCGGCGGGAGGATCCCCGCCGAGTGGGTGCGGCGGTGGTGCCGGCTGATCGTACGGGCCGCGGGCGTCCGGGTCCGGGTCACCGGCGCCGCCGCGCCCGCCATCGGCGGAGTGCTGCTGGTCGCCAACCACATCTCCTGGCTGGACATCCCGCTGCTCGCCGCGGTCCGGCCCGCCAGGATGCTCGCCAAGTCCGACATCCGGGACTGGCCGGTCGCCGGTCCGCTGGCCGCCCGCGGCGGTGTCCTGTTCATCGACCGCAACCGGCTGCGGGCCCTGCCCGACACCGTGTCCCGGATCGCCGGCGCGCTGCGCTCCGGGCAGGCCGTCGGGGTCTTCCCCGAGGGCAGCACCTGGTGCGGGCGCGCCCAGGGCCCCTTCCGCCGCGCCGTCTTCCAGGCCGCCCTCGACGCCGAAGTCCCCGTCCAGCCCGTGCACCTGGGCTATCGGGTGGCCGACGGCCCCGCCAGCACGGCACCCGCCTTCATCGGGGAGGACTCACTGCTGGCCTCGGTGTGGCGGGTGGCGATGACACGGGGGCTCGTCGCCGAGGTGGAGGTACGGGAGACCATCCCGGCGGGCGCCCACCCCGACCGCCGCTCCCTGGCACGGGCCGCGCAGCCGGGGGCCACGGACCGACCCGACTGGACGCACGCCGCGTTGGCGGCCGCGGCCCGGCCCACCGGCCCGGGCCGCCGGGAAACCCCGGGCGCGGTCCGGAGGAGGGGCATCGCCGTCGCCTTCGCGGAGGTCACCGGGCGAACCCGGACCGCGGCCGCGCGAGCGGCCGGCTCCCCGGCTGCCGACGCCTGACCTCACCACGACCACCCGGCGCCCGGAAACGGACCGCCGGGCTTCGTCGTATCCGCGCCCGTGGACCTTCCTGGGCACACGCCTCCTCGGCACAGGCCTCCTCGGCAAGGCCGCTTCCGTTCATATCTGTGAATAAGAATCAAGAACCCGGCTATTGACGCGTTCACAGCAAGCGCTTACGTTCCCGTCTGAGAACACGAGAAAGCGCTTTCTCCTGCACGGCACCCCTGGTCCCCGCACGAACCGGAGGAACCCCATGCACGTGAGATCCGTCCTCGCGTCGGTCAGTCTGTTGGCCGGCGCACTCGTCGGGCTGTCGGGCACACCCGCCCAGGCCGCGAGCAGTACGCAGTACGTGTCACCCAGCGGCACCGACAGCGCGGCCGGCACCCAGTCCGCCCCGACCACGCTCGCCACGGCGATCAGCCGTATCGCCTCGGGCGGCACCATCTACCTGCGCGGCGGGACGTACAACTACTCGTCGACGGTCACGATCCCGGCGGGCAGCAACGGCACATCCGGCGCCCGCACCACGCTGACCTCCTACCCGGGCGAGACGCCGGTGCTGAACTTCTCGGCGCAGAGCGAGAGTTCGTCGAACCGGGGCATCCAGCTCAACGCCAACTACTGGCACCTCTACGGCATCACCGTCCAGCACGCCGGCGACAACGGCATCTACGTCGGCGGCAGCAACAACGTCGTGGAGCGCGTGGTGACGGCGTACAACCGGGACACGGGGCTGCAGTTGGGCCGTATCTCCTCCAGCACCCCGAGCTCGCAGTGGCCGTCGAACAACCTGATCGTCAGTTCCGAGTCCCACGACAACTCGGACTCCGACGGGGAGGACGCGGACGGTTTCGCCTCGAAGCTCACGACGGGCACCGGAAACGTGTTCCGCTACGACGTCTCGCACAACAACATCGACGACGGCTGGGACCTCTTCACCAAGACCGACACGGGTGCGATCGGCCCGGTGACCATCGAGTACTCGCTCTCCTACGGCAACGGCACGCTGAGCGACGGCACCGTGAACGCCAACGGCGACCGCAACGGCTACAAGCTCGGCGGCGACGACATCGCGGTCAACCACGTCGTCCGGCACAGCATCGCCTACCGCAACGGCCACCACGGGTTCACCTACAACAGCAACCCCGGCACGATGGCGATCTCCGACAACGTCGGCGTCGACAACGCGCAGCGCAACTTCTCCTTCGACGCCGGCACATCGGTCTTCCGCACCAACACCTCGTGCCGCTTCGCGGTCTCCGGCTCCAACGACAAGACGGTCGGCGACGCGGACAGCAGCAACCAGTTCTGGACCGGTACGAACGGCTCCCGCTGCTCCTCGTACTCCGGCGCCCTGGGCTGGTCCTTCGCCTCGAACGGCAGCCTCGCGGTGACGTTCGGCGGCAAGGTGGTGACGCCGTAGCGACCGGCAGGTGACGCGGGTCCCGGCCGCTGAGGGCCGGGACCCTCGTTGGCATGGCGCGTGTTCTCGGTCGCGGCTGAGTACACGCGCTCTGTCCCCACCCTCGGCATCGTCAGCCACGGTGGTTGGGCGGCCGGCGTCCGGGCCGCCGGGGCACTGCGGCTCGTGCTCACCGAACTCCAGGTGGCCACGGTCCGGGCCAGCCCGCGATACCGCTGCTCCCCACGTTCTCGACCGGTGGCTTCGTTCCCCAGGACGGAGACGGACGCCGCGGCCTGAGGCCTGTCGGCGGGCGGTGGCGGACGCGGCCTCAGCGCTCGCCCGGCCGCAACGCCCGCGTCAGATAGGGCGCCGTGGCGCTCTTCGCCGCCCCCGCCACCTCCCGGGGTGTCCCCGCCGCCACGATCCGTCCGCCCGCGTCCCCGCCGCCCGGCCCCAGGTCGATCACCCAGTCCGCGCCCGCCACCACCGACATGTCGTGCTCGACGACGATCACGGTGTGCCCGGCGTCGACCAGCCCGTGCAGCCGGCCCATCAGGACCTCGACGTCGGCCGGATGGAGACCGGTCGTCGGCTCGTCGAGGAGGTAGAGGGTCCGGGCGCGCCGGTCACGCTGCAACTCGCTCGCGAGCTTGATGCGTTGGGCCTCCCCGCCGGACAGTTCCGTCGCCGGCTGGCCGAGCCGGAGATAGCCGAGACCGACGTCCAGGAGGGTGGCCAGGCTTCTGGCCACGGCCGGGGTCCCGGCGAAGAAGGCCGCGGCGCTCTCCACGGTCAGGTCCAGCACCTGCGCGATGTTCCGTCCCCGGTAGGTCACTTCGAGCGTCTCGGGGTTGTAGCGCGCCCCGCCGCAGTCCGGGCACGGCGCGTAGGTGCTCGGCAGGAACAGCAGCTCCACGCTGACGAACCCCTCGCCCTGGCAGGTCTCGCAGCGTCCGCCCGCGACATTGAAGGAGAAGCGGCCGACACCGTAACCGCGCGACCGTGCCTCCTCGGTCGCCGCGAACTCCTTGCGCACGACGTCGAACAGACCCGTGTAGGTGGCCAGATTGGAGCGCGGGGTGCGCCCGATGGGCTTCTGGTCGACCGAGACCAGCCGCCGTACACCCGGCAGTTCCTCGGTGATCTCGCCGATGAGCGTGGACTTCCCGGAACCGGACACGCCGGTGACCGCGGTGAACACACCGAGCGGGAACTCGGCCGTCACCCCGCGCAGGTTGTGCCGGGTGACCGGGCCGACCGTCAACCGGCCGCGTGCGGTGCGGAGTTGGCGGGCCGGGGCGGGCGAGCGGTCGAACAGGTAGCGGGCCGTGGCCGACTCCTCGACCTTCACCAGGTCCGCCACCGGTCCGCTGTGCAGCACCCGGCCGCCGTGCTCCCCGGCGTGCGGGCCCACGTCCACGAGCCAGTCGGCGCCGCGCATGACGTCCAGGTGGTGCTCGACCACGAACACCGAGTTCCCGGCCGTCTTCAGCCGCTCCAGCACGGTCAGCAGGGCCTCGGTGTCCGCCGGGTGCAGACCGGCGGACGGTTCGTCGAGGACGTAGACGACACCGAACAGGCCGGAGCGCAACTGCGTGGCCAGGCGCAGGCGTTGGAGTTCGCCGGCCGAGAGGGTGGGGGTGGCGCGGTCCAGTCCGAGGTAGCCGAGGCCGAGTTCGAGGACCGGGGCGATACGGGCCCTGAGGTCCTCGGTGAGGACGCGGGCCGTCTCCGAGGTGCCGTGCAGGAGCGCGGTGAGTTCCACCAGGGGCAGGGCCGCCAGCTCCGCGATCGTACGGCCCGCGAAGGTCACCGCCAGCGCCTGGGGGCGGAGCCTGCTCCCGCCGCAGACCGGGCAGGGCGCGCTGGTCAGGAAGCGCTCCGCCTTGGCCCGCAGGGTCGGGCTCCTGGAGTCGGAGAAGGTCTTCATGACATAGCGGCGGGCGCTCATGTACGTGCCCTGGTAGGGCCGTTGGATACGGTCCGCGTCCCTGACCGGGTGGACGGTGACGACCGGCTGCTCGTCCGTGAACAGGATCCACTGCCGCTGTTCGGCGGGGAGTTCGCGCCACGGCCGGTCCACGTCGTGGCCGAGGGCGTCCAGGATGTCGCGCAGGTTCTTGCCCTGCCAGGCACCCGGCCACGCGGCGATCGCGCCCTCCCGGATCGACAGCGAGGGGTCGGGGACCAGCGACTCCTCGGTCGTACGGTGCACCCGGCCCAGCCCGTGGCACTCGGGGCAGGCGCCGACGGCCGTGTTGGGGGAGAAGGCGTCCGAGTCGAGCCGCTCGGCGCCGGGCGGGTAGTCGCCGGCGCGGGAGAACAGCATGCGCAGATAATTGGAGAGGTTGGTGACGGTGCCCACGGAGGAGCGGGACATCGGGGCGGCGCGGCGCTGCTGGAGGGAGACGGCGGGCGGCAGACCGGTGATCTCGGCGACCTTCGGCGCCCCCACCTGGTGGATCAGCCTGCGCGCGTACGGCGCGACCGACTCGAAGTAGCGGCGCTGGGCCTCGGCGTAGATGGTGCCGAACGCCAGCGAGGACTTCCCGGAACCCGACACACCGGTGAACACGGCCAGCACGTCGCGCGGGATGTCGACGTCCACGCCCTGGAGGTTGTGCTCGCGGGCGCCTCGGACACGGACGTACGGGTCGTGGGGGCCGCCGGGGTCGTGCATGGGGACGACTCTAACCGGAGGTGATCGCCGCCAGCCTGCGATAGGAGTCCAGCAGGGCCCCGCGGTCGTACGTGCTGGTCGTGACCAGGACCTCCTGCGCGCCCGTCTCCTTCAGCACCGTCTCCAGCTCGTGGGCGACCTGGTCCTCGGTGCCGGCGAGCTGCCCGGTCAGTCCGGCCTCGTAGAAGCCGCGTTCCTTCGCGGTCATCGTGAGCCCCTCGACGCGCTCGACGGGCGGCAGGGGCGGGAAGGTGCCATGGGTGCGGGAGTACGCCATCGACCAGGCCTCCGGGACGAGCAGCCGCCGGGCGTCCTCGGGCGTGGCGGCCACCGCGATGGTGCCGGAGACGACGACGTACGGCTCGGGCGCCCAGGGGGAGGGGCGGAACCGGGCGCGGTAGCGGTCGATGCCGCGCCGCATCCTCTCCCGGTCGCGGAGGTCGCCGATCACCATCGGCAGGCCCGCGCGGGCCGCGATGTCGGCGCCCTCGCCCATCGCCAGCACGAACGGCGGCACCGTCAGTCCCTCCGCCGGGCGGGCGTGCACCCCCGTGCCGGAGGTGCCCCGGAACCAGCCGAGCAGCTCGTCGAGCTGGCCGGCGAAGTCCTCGGCGGCCCCCTTGTCACGCCCCAGCGCCCTGCGCACCCCGTCGGTGAACCCGACGGACCGGCCGAGCCCCATGTCGATCCGGCCGGGGAAGAGGGACTCCAGCACCCCGAACTGCTCGGCCACGACCAGCGGTCGGTGGTTGGGCAACATCACTCCGCCCGTGCCGACCCGGATGGTCCGGGTCGCGCCCGCGACGGCGGCGGCCAGCACGGTCGGCGCGGAGCCGGCGACCCCCGGCACCCCGTGGTGCTCCGAGACCCAGAACCGGTGGTAGCCGAGCCGCTCCAGCTCCCGCGCCAGCCCCACGGTGTCCCGCAGCGCCTCCGCGTTCGAGTGGCCCTCGCGGGTGCGGGAGCGGTCGAGGACGGAGAAGCGGGTGGCGGCGATCACTGAACTCACACCGGGTTCAACAACCGTGCCCGCGCCGCATTCCCGCCGCGGCGGCACGGAAAACCGGATGCCCCGGATCCTCGCAGGTCAGCACAATGGGACGCGCCCGCTCCGCGGCCGTACCCGCTCGCTTCGCCCTGCCCGGAAAGGCGGCCGTCCATGACCGTCCCGAACGTACTGCTCTCCGGCATCGTCGGTTCGACCGCGTACGGACTCGCCCGCGAGGGCTCCGACGTCGACCGCCTCGGCCTGTTCGCCGCGCCCACCGAAACCCTGCTCGGGCTGCACGCGCCGAAGGAGTCCCACGTCGGCACGGCACCGGACCACACCCTGCACGAGGCGGCGAAGTGGTGCCGGCTCGCGCTGAGCGGCAACCCGACCGTCATGGAGCTGGTGTGGCTGCCGGACGAGCTGTACGAGGTGCGCACCCCGCTGGGCGACGAACTCATCGGCATCCGCGGGTCGTTGCTGTCCGCCAAGCGGGTCCGGGACGCCTATCTCGGCTACGCCACCCAGCAGTTCAGGCGACTGCAGGGCCGCGACGGCGACCGCCGCACCGCCAAGCACGCCCGGCACCTGAAGCGGCTGTGCCACCAGGGCCTGGAGCTGTACGCCACCGGGCGGCTGACGGTGCGGCTGGAGGATCCCGAGGAGTACCACCGCTTCGGCGAGCGCGTCGCCGCCGACCCCTCAGCCGCCCGGCCGGTGCTGGAGGCCTACGAGTCCGCCTTCGCCGAGACCCGGACCGTCCTGCCGGAACACCCCGACGAGGCACCGGCCGAGGCCTGGCTCCGCCGGGTTCGCGCGCACTTCTACGACACGACGGCCGCGGTGTGACCGGGCGCGCGCCCGGTCGGCGCGCGCCCTCAGCCCTCAGCACTCGGGCCGCCGGCAGCCCGCACTCGTAGGCCCGGACCAGGTGCTGCGGAGGTCCGTCGGACCGGCCGGAAAAAATCCGCTCGGCGATGTCGAGAACGCGTGCCCGGCTCCGTCCCCGGGGTGAACGCGACCACAATGGGTCGCCCGACGCCCAGGAGAACACCATGGCGAAGTACCTGTTGCTGAAGCACTACCGCGGGGCCCCGGCAGCCGTGAACGACGTGCCCATGGACCAGTGGACCCCGGAGGAGATCTCCGCGCATGTGCGGTACATGAACGACTTCGCGGCCCGGCTGGAGAAGACCGGGGAGTTCGTCGACAGCCAGGCACTCGCCCCCGGGGGCGAGTGGGTGCGCTACGACGGGGAGGGGCGCCCGCCGGTCACCGACGGCCCGTTCGCCGAGACCAAGGACGTCATCGCCGGCTGGATGATCATCGACGTCGACAGCCATGAGCGCGCCGTCGAACTCGCCGGTGAGCTGTCGGCCGCCCCCGGGGCGGGCGGGAAGCCGATCCACGAGTGGCTGGAGCTGCGCCCGTTCCTGCACGCCACGCCGACCGTCACGGAGTGCCTCATCCATGGATGAGGCTCTGCTCAGGAGCCTCACACCGGGCGTCCTCGCCGTCCTCGTCCGCCGCGGAGCCGACTTCGCGGCGGCCGAGGACGCCGTACAGGACGCGCTGGTCGAGGCGGTCCGCGTGTGGCCCGCCGACCCGCCGCGGGACGCGAAGGGCTGGCTGGTCACCGTGGCCTGGCGCAAGTTCCTCGACGCGACCCGGGCGGACACGGCCCGGCGCCGGCGCGAGGACCGGGTGGAGGACGAGCCCGGACCCGGGCCCGCGTCCGCCGTCGACGACACGCTCCGGCTCTACTTCCTCTGCGCCCACCCCTCGCTCACGCCGTCGTCCGCCGTCGCGCTCACCCTGCGCGCCGTCGGCGGGCTGACCACCCGGCAGATCGCCCAGGCCTACCTGGTGCCCGAGGCGACCATGGCCCAGCGGATCAGCAGAGCCAAGCGCACCGTGTCCGACGTGCGGTTCGACCGGCCCGGCGATGTGGCCACCGTTCTGCGCGTCCTCTACCTGGTCTTCAACGAGGGCTACTCGGGCGATGTCGACCTCGCCGCCGAGGCCGTCCGGCTCACCCGGCAGCTCGCCGCCGCCATCGACCACCCGGAGGTGTCCGGGCTGCTCGCCCTGATGCTGCTCCACCACGCCCGGCGCGCCGCCCGCACCGCGCCCGACGGCAGTCTGGTGCCGCTCGCCGAGCAGGACCGGAGCCGATGGGACACCGACGCGATCACCGAGGGCGTCGAGATCCTGCGGACGGCGCTCGCCCGGGACCGGCTGGGCGAGTTCCAGGCCCAGGCCGCCATCGCCGCCCTGCACGCCGATGCGCCGACCGCCGAGGAGACCGACTGGGTGCAGATCGTCGAGTGGTACGACGAACTCGCCCGTCTGACCGACAGCCCGGTCGTCCGCCTCAACCGCGCGGTCGCCGTCGGGGAGGCCGACGGACCGCGTGCGGGACTCGCCGCGCTCGCGGACCTGGACGACTCCCTGCCCCGGCACACCGCGGTGGCGGCCTACCTCCACGAGCGCGACGGCGACCTGCCGAAGGCGGCCCGCCTCTACGCCGAGGCGGCCCGCAGAGCCCCCAACCTCGCCGAGCGGGACCACCTCACCCGCCAGGCCGCCCGCCTCAACGCCCGTGCACGGCACTGACGAGGGCGGTCTCGCGCGTACCGAACCGCCCTGCCGCGCAGGTGACTTGCCCCGCACGCTGTCACGGCGGCCCGGTAGCGCCCCGCTTAGGGTGGAGAGGTGACCGACAGCAGCGCACGCCCCGTCGCCGTGTTCGACCTGGACAACACCCTCGCCGACACGGCCCACCGCCAGCGCTTCCTGGAGCGCAGGCCGCGCGACTGGGACGCCTTCTTCGCCGCCGCGCCCCATGATCCGCCGCTCGCGGAGGGCATCGCGCTGGTGCTGAAGAGCGCGAAGGAGTGCGAGATCGTCTACCTCACCGGGCGGCCCGAACGCTGTCGGCGCGACACGCTGGAGTGGCTGCGCGCGCAGGGCCTGCCCGAGGGGCGGGTCCATATGCGGCGCGACGACGACCGCAGGCCGGCCCGCCGCACCAAGCTGGAGATCCTGCGACGCCTCGCGCGGACCCGGGACGTCCGGATGCTTGTGGACGACGACGAGCTGGTCTGCGACGACGCCCGGCGCGCGGGCTTCACCGTCGTACGGGCACAGTGGACCGGCACCTCCGCCGTGCTGGAGGAGGCCCAGGAGGGCGAGGGACGGACCTGAGAGGTCAGTCCTCCGACTCGTCCAGCCGGAAGCCGACCTTCAGCCCCACCTGCCAGTGGGCGATCTGCCCTTGCTCGATCTGGCCGCGCACCTGCGTCACCTCGAACCAGTCCAGGTTGTGGAGGGTCTGCGAGGCGCGCGAGATGCCGTTGCGGATGGCCTGGTCGACGCCGTCGGGTGAGGTGCCGACGATCTCCGTGACCCGGTAGGTGTGGTTCGACATGCGGGTGCTCCTCTCCGTGCGGCCGTGATGACCGGAGCGTCACGTGTGTCACGCGTCACTCCACCGTGCCCCAAGCTGGGACGGAGCGCGAGACGTCCGACCGATGGCCCGCCGCCCCTTGACCCCCCGTATTGGTCCATACCAAAATCCGGCACACCCGTACGAGCCCCGCGCTCGTCCCCCCACGTCGGGTCTTCCGCCCTGTCCACCAGACACCCCAGGACCCCACGTGAGACGTCGCCACCTCCTCGCCCTGGCCCCGGCCGGCCTCGTCGGCGCCTGCGGGCTCCTGCCCTCCCGCACCGACCGCCGCACGGTGACCGTGTGGCTGATGAAGGACAGCGCCTCGCACGATTTCCTACGGCGTTTCACCGCGTCCTTCGAACGCGAGCACCAGGACCTCCGGCTCGACATCCGCATCCAGCAGTGGACCGGCATCGGGGACAAGGTGCAGGCCGCCCTCGGCGCCGACTCCGGGCCCGGACCCGATGTCATCGAGGTCGGCAACACCCAGGTCCCGCAGTACGTGGAGGGCGACCGGCTGCTCGATCTGACGCTGGAGGCGCTGCGCTGGGGCGACCACGACTGGCTGCCCGGCCTCGCCGACCCCGGCAGCCAGGTCGCGCACCAGTACGGCATCCCCTGGTACGCGGCCAACCGCGTCGTCATCCACCGCAAGGACCTGTTCGCGAAGGCCGGCGTCAAGACCCCGCCACGCACCCGCGAGGAATGGCTCACCGCCACCGAGAAGCTCGACTCCGGCGGAGACCAGGGGATCTACCTCGCCGGACAGGACTGGTACACCCTCGCCGGCTTCATCTGGGACGAGGGCGGCGACCTCGCGAGCAACGGCGGGACGGGCGGCGGCTGGCGCGGGACGCTGGACACACCGGCCGCCCTGCGCGGGATGGACTTCTACCGGCGTCTGCAGGCCCTGGGCGACGGACCGGTCCGCGCCGACGAGGAACACCCGCCGCAGGCGGGGGTGTTCGCGCAAGGCCATGTGGCGCAGATCGTCGCCGTCCCGGGCCAGGCCCGGGCCGTCGTCCAGCAGAACCCCGAACTCCGGGGCAGGCTCGGCTTCTTCCCCGTGCCCGGCAAGGCGGCGGGCCGTCCCGGCACGGTCTTCACCGGCGGCTCCGACCTCGTCATACCGAACAACACCGGCGACCGGGACGGTGCCGTCGCCGTCGTCGCCGCGCTCACCGGCGCCCGCTGGGACACCGCGTTGGCCAGGACCATGAACTACGTCCCCAACCGGAAGTCCCTCGCCAAGGCCGTCGCGGGGGAGGAGGGCGTCGCCGCCATGGCCGCCGGGGCCGCGAGAGGGCGGGCGACCCCGGCCACGCCCCAGTGGGGCGCCGTCGAGGCCGACAACCCGATCAAGGAGTACATGACCAAGGTGCTCACCGGGGCCGACCCGGCGACCGAGGCCCGCCGCGCCTCCCGGCGGATCACGGACCTGCTCAACCGCCTGGACTGACGGCGACGACCCGCCGTACGCCGCCCGCTCCCTGCCCGGGACCTCGCTCACCCCCGCGTCCAGCAGCGCCGCGACATGGCGATGGAACCCCCGCCTGCACCCCGCTCGGCCTGACGAAACGCCCGGGGCGGGAGCCGGACCGTGCCGGCTCCCGCCCTGTCTGTGCCGACCGTCAGCGCGCCACGCTGAGCGACAGCGCGAACCGTCCCGCCTCGTCCGTCCACCACCGGGTCAACTCCAGCCCGGCTGCGGCGAGTTCGGCGCGGACGCCCTCCTTGCGGAACTTCGCCGACACCTCGGTGCGCAGCTCCTCGCCCTCGGTGAAGTCGACCGCGAGGTCGACCCCCGGGATCTTCACCGTCTGTTCCCGGCGCGACCTCAGACGCATCTCGATCCACTCGTTCTCGGTGTCCCACAACGCGACATGGTCGAAGGCGTCGGGATCGAAGTCGGCGTGGAGTTCGCGGTTGACCACGGACAGGACGTTCTTGTTGAAGGCCGCCGTCACCCCGGACGCGTCGTCGTAGGCCTCGACCAGCGTCTTCTCCTCCTTGACCAGGTCCGTGCCGAGCAGCAGCGCGTCGCCGGGGGAGAGCAGGGAGCGGACGGAGGCGAGGAAGACGGCCCGTTCGGCGGGGACCAGATTGCCGATCGTGCCGCCCAGGAAGGCGATCAGCCGGGGGCCGGGGGTGTCCGGCAGGGCGAGGCTCACCGTGAAGTCGGCTATCAGCGCGTGGACCTGGAGGCCGGGGCGTTCCGCGAGCAGCGCGTGACCGGCCTGCGTCAGGGCGCTCTCGCTGACGTCCACGGGGACGTAGGTGTGCAGGCCGTCGAGCGCGTCCAGCAGATACCGCGTCTTCTCCGACGAACCGGAGCCCAGCTCCACCAGCGTGCGGGCCCGCGCCGCGGCGGCGATCTCGCCCGAGCGGGCCACGAGGATCTCGCGCTCGGCCCGGGTCGGGTAGTACTCGGGCAGTTCCGTGATCCGCTCGAACAGATCGCTGCCGTGGGCGTCGTAGAACCACTTCGGCGGGAGTGTCTTCGGTGTGCCGGTGAGGCCGCTGAGGACGTCGGCGCGCAGAGCCGCGTCCGTGGCGTCCTCGGGCAGGGTGCGGGTGAGATGGAACGGGCTCACGTACGGGGCTCCTTCGGCAGTGGGGTTGCCAAGGCGTCGCTCGGCTCCTTGAGAGGGGTGAGCAGCACATCGGTGCGGCTCGCCGCGAGGAGGGTGCGGTCGGGGACCTCCTGCCAGTGCGGGTCGTCGTCGTAGGGCTCGGACGCCACGACCGTGCCTCGGTCGGGCCGCGACAGGTACCACAGGGTGTCGCCCCAGGTGGTCGCGGTGATGGTCTCGCCGTTGGTGAGCAGCAGGTTGAGCCGGGACCCGGGGGCCGCCTCGGCGACCTCCAGGACCGTGTCGGCCAGCGCCTGCCCCTCGTCGTCCCCGGCCCGCAGCCGCGCCAGGACCAGCGCCCACACGAGCGCCGAGTCGTTGCGCGCCTCCAGCGACAGCACGTCGACGGCGGGCAGGGTCTCGACGAGAGGCGCGAGCGACCCGGGCCAGCCGCGCACCGCGCCGTTGTGGCTGAACAGCCAGGGCCCGGACGCGTACGGCGCCGCCGCGGCCTCCGCGTCCGCCCCGGACAGGGTCGCGTCGCGTACGGCGGCCAGCAGCGCGGCCGTGCGCACCACCCGCGCCAGATCGGCGAAGGACAGGTCCGCCCAGATGGGTCCCGCCCGACGGTAGCGGGCCGGCACCGGGTCGCCCTCGGTGTACCAACCCACCCCGAAACCATCGGCGTTGACCGTCCCGTACCGCTGCCGGCGGGGCGCCCAGGACTGCCGGTACAGACTGTGCGCGGGCTCCACGAGGAGTCGGCCGAGCGGCTCCTCGGGGCCCAGATACGCCAGATGACGGCACATCAGACGTCTCCCGCGGACCGGGCGGTGCGGAACCCGGAGAAGATCTGCCGCCGGATCGGATAGTCCCAGTTGCGGAACGTCCCCCGGCAGGCCACCGGATCCACGGCGAACGAACCGCCGCGCAGCACCTTGTACTCCGGCCCGAAGAACACCTCCGAGTACTCCTTGTAGGGGAAGGCCTGGAACCCCGGGTAGGGCGTCAGGTCGCTCGATGTCCACTCCCACACGTCACCGATCAACTGCCGCACCCCGAGCGGGGATTCACCGGACGGATAGCTGCCCGCGGGGGCCGGACGCAGATGCCGCTGCCCGAGGTTGGCGTGCTCGGGCGCCGGGTCCGCGTCGCCCCACGGGTAGCGGGTCGAGCGGCCAGTCGCCGGATCGTGGCGGGCCGCCTTCTCCCACTCGGCCTCGGTGGGCAGCCGCCGCCCGGCCCAGCGGGCGTAGGCGTCCGCCTCGTACCAGCACACGTGCACCACCGGCTCGTCGGCCGGCACCACCTCGGTCACCCCGAACCGGCGCCGCAGCCACTGCCTGCCGTCCCGGCTCCAGAACAGCGGGGCGTGAAGGGAGTTCCGGCGGACGTGCGCCCAGCCGTCGGCCGTCCACCAGCGTTCGTCGTCGTAGCCGCCGTCCTCGATGAACGCCTGGTAGGCGCCGTTCGTGACCGGGGTGGTGTCGATGAAGTACGGGGCCACCTCACGGCGGTGCGCCGGGCGTTCGTTGTCCAGCGCCCAGGGCTCGGTGGAGGTGCCCATGGTGAACGGGCCGCCGGGGACCAGGACTTCGGCCGGTCCGGTGAACAGCGGGACCGGGTCCGGGTCGGGGGCGGTCAGGGCCTGGGGGCCCTTGCGGAGCTGATGGGTGATCAGCATGGTCTCGTCGTGCTGCTGTTCGTGCTGGGCGATCATCCCGAAGGCGAAGCCCGCCTCGGTCAGCCGTGTGCCGTGGAAGTCGGCGCTCTCCAGCACGTCCATCACCCGGCCCCGCACCTCGGCCGCGTACGCGCGGGCCTCGGCGGGCGGCAGCAGCGGCAGCGAGGGGCGTTCGGAGCGCGGATGCTCGAAGGCGTCGTAGAGGCCGTCGATCTCTGGGCGCATCGCCTCCCGGCCGGCGACGCCCCGCAGCAGCCACAGCTCCTCCTGGTTGCCGATGTGCGCGAGGTCCCAGACCAGCGGTGACATCAGCGGGGAGTGCTGGGCGGTGAGGTCCGGGTCCTCGACACAGCTGGTCAGCAGCGTGGTGCGGTCCCGGGCGGTGGTGAGGGTGGTCAGGGCCCGCTTCCGGAGCGCGTCGGCGTCGATGGCGGGGTCGGTCATGTGCGGTCCTTCCCATGGGTGTGAGCGCTCGTCTCGCGCAGGCGGTCCAGCAGGTCGTCGGCGGGGGTGCGGCCCTGGAGGACATAGCGCTCCAGGTACGCCGTCACGGCGTCCGTGACCCGGTCGCTCGCGCCGAGCCGGGGCAGGGCGTCCAGCGCCGCCGCGAAGCAGCCGACGGCCGCCTCGTGCAGTTCGGGGTCGGCCAGGCCGTACCGGGCCGCGTCGGACCAGAGCGGATTGTGCGGCGCCGGCAGTCCGAGCGCCCGCTCCGCGAGGGGCTTGACCAGGCGATAGGCGGTCTCCGCGGCCTCCGTGTCCTCGAAGAGCGCGGTCGTCACGGCGAGCGGCACGATCCAGCCGTCGTCGCCGGGCTGCGCGTCGATCATGCGCAGCTCCAGGAACCCGCGGGGTCTGACCGGCGGGAACAGCGTCGAGATGTGGTAGTCGAGGTCCTCGCGGGTGGGCGGCCGGGGCGCCCCCGACCTGGTCCACTGCCGGAAGGTGAACCCCTCCGGGACGTCCCAGGGCCCACTCTCCCGCCGAATGCACATCACCGGCGAGTCGAGGACGTGCCGGGCCCAGGTCTCCCGTGGATCGCCGTCCAGCGGGGGCCCGCCGGCCCGGTCCGCGCCGATCTCCATCCACGTCAGCTGCCGGGTGGAGCGCCAGCCCGTGGGCTCGCGGCCGACCAGCGGCGAATTGGCGAAGGCGGCCACCAGGACCGCGCCCAGCTGGTGCGCCAGCCACCAGCGCCGCCCGTGGCCCAGGGGACCGGGCTCCTCGTATCCGGCGTCCAGGCAGACCTGAACGGAGGCCGAGGTGCACATCATGCGGCGCCCGGCCGGTCCGGTCCGGTCGAGGCAGGTCTCCATGGCGTCGTAGCGCGGCTGGCGCAGAAAGCGCCGGGGCTGGTGCCAGGGGTCGTGGCCGACGCCGACGAGGCCGAGGTCGTGCCCGGCGAGCGCCGTACGGACGGCGTCCAGGTCGGCGGAGACGGTGTCCACGCACTCCATCAGGGAGGCGGCGGGCGGCGAGCTCAGCTCCAGCTGGCCGCCGGGCTCGATGGTGAGCGCCGACCTCAGGGGTACGGACCGCAGTGCGGCGTAGGCCGCTTCGAGTCGTTCGGTTGTCACGGGTAGCTGCGGCAGACGCAGCTCGTGGACGAGCCATTCCACCTCGACGCCGACGCCGCGGGGCGGGCCGGTCTTGAAGCAGATGCCCCTGACCAGGGCCTCCACCTCGGCTTCGGTCAGGGCGGTGCGAGGCTCCGTACAGTCGCCGCAGTCTGTTGCCGAATCGGACATGCCGGATCCCTTCTGAGATTCCACCGTGTCGTCGGCCGGGCCCTTCCAGGCGCCCGGACGGCGACACTCGTCCCACCCAAGACCCTCGCGTCGCTTCGCACAAGGGTGCGTACTGGTACGTTCCGGCTCGGTAATCTCCTCGTTCCCGGCGTTTCCTGTGGCTTTCCCGGGTGTTCTCGGACGCGGAAAACTCCGTTGCACCGCATGTCCAGCATCACCCACGATGCATGCATGAGCACGACGGGGGAGCGCGCAGGCCGCGTGCTCATGGCGCGTACGGGGGTCGCGCCATGAGCACGCGCCTGCGCGGCATCGCGCACGAGACGGAGAAGATCGTCGAGGCGGGGGCGTACCGCGCCGCCGACGGGCGCGAGGTGTCCATCGCCGCGGCCGTGGACGCCGCGCGCGCCGGTACGAGGGTGTTCGGCCCGGAACCGGTCCGAACACCTCCGACGGCCCGCGTCGACACGCTCTTCGAGGTCACCGGTGAGAGCAGCCTGGAGGCGGCCCGCCGGATCGGCGGCACGGTCGCCGTCCTGAACTTCGCCTCGGCCCGCAACCCCGGCGGCGGCTTTCTGAACGGCGCCCAGGCCCAGGAGGAGGCCCTGTGCCGCTCCTCCGCGCTGTACCGCTGCCTGCTCGAAGCCCCGCGGTTCTACGACCACCACCGCGCCCACCGCGACCCGTTCTACACCGACCGGGTCATCCACTCACCGGCCGTGCCGGTCTTCCGTGACGACCGCGGCCGCCTCCTGGACGAGCCCTACGCGGTGGGTTTCCTCACGGCCGCGGCACCGAACGCGGGCGTCATCCGGCGTACGGCCCCGGAGCGCGCCGCGGCGATCCCGGCCGCGCTGATGACGCGCGCCGAGCGGGTGCTGGAGACGGGCGCGGCCCATGGCTACCGGCGCCTGGTGCTGGGCGCCTGGGGCTGCGGGGTCTTCCAGAACGACCCGGCGCAGGTGGCCGGCGTCTTCCGGTCGTTGCTCGGTCCGGGCGGACGCTTCGCGGCGAGCTTCGCGCACGTGGTGTTCGGGGTGCTGGACCACAGGCCGGACAGCCCTCTGCGGGCGGCGTTCGCCTGGGAGTTCCCGGTGGGGCGGATCCGGCGGGGGGCGGCGGGGACCGGACCTGGGTGAGGCCCCCGCGGACGGGGGATGCCACGGGGGCCTCACCCAGGAAGACGGACGAGAGGCGGGCCGGGTTCCCGATGCTGCCGGCGACGATCCGGAGGCCGAAACCGGACCCGGCACCGGGGGTCAGTTCCAGCCGTAGCGCTCGTGCAGCCGCTGCCGGACCAGGTTGAACCGCCCCCGGTCCAGGGCGCAGGCCTCCCGGCGCATGCCTTCCTCGTGCAGTCGCAGTACCCGGTCGACGTCCACCCAGGAGTCACGTCCCGACCGGTCCCACGGTCCGCCGCCGATCGCCACCCACTCGCGGTCGCCGTCATGCCGTTTGCTGGACAGCTGCACGGCGAGCAGGGTGCCGGCCGCCTCGCGGGCGACGACGAGCACCGGCCGGTCCTTGCCGCGGCCGTCGTTCTCCTCGAAGGGCACCCAGGTCCAGACGATCTCGCCGGGGTCGGGGTCGCCGTCGTGCGCGGGGGAGTACTCGGTCCGCACCCTGCCGACCTGGCGCGGATCGGCCTCGGTGGTGGCGGCGGGGCCGAAGCGGCCCGGGACGTTCTCATCGGTAGACGCAGTCACGCAGGCACCTTACGGGACACGGTCAGGCGGGCTGCCACAGTTCGATCCGGTTGCCCTCGGGATCGGTGACCCAGCCGAAGCGGCCGACACCGTCCATGTCCTGGGCCTCCGCCGCCACGTCCGCCCCCTTGGCGCGCAGTTGGGCGAGCATCGCGTCCAGGTCGCGGACCCTGAAGTTGAGCATGGTCTGCTGGGCGGGGGAGCCGAAGTAGTCGGTCCCGGACTCGAAGGCCGCGAACACCGTCGGACCGGCCTCCTGCCGCCACAGGCCGTGTTCGTCGGCGTCCAGGCCCAGGCAGTCGCGGTACCACGCGCTCAGGGCCGCCGGGTCGGCCGCCCGCAGGAAGTATCCGCCGATTCCAAGCACACGTTCCATGCGGTCATCCTGCCAGGCCGAGGACGGCGATCGGGGGAAGAGGGAACCCGGGGGCCTCGTGGCCGAGACCCCCGGGCGCGGTGGCGCGGGTGGGACTAGCCCTCCTTCTCCACCGGTACCTTCTGCGACGGCGGTGCCGTGATCCCGTTCAGGGAGGGTGAAGTCCCGTGCGGGGGCTGTCCGTTCTGGTTCATCGAGGCCAGCAGCTGGCGGGCCAGACCGAGGCCGGTGCCGCCCATGGTGAGCGCCTTGGCGAGCATGTCGGCCATGCCGTCCGCGCCGTTGAGTACCACCATGTTGTCGACGCTGCCGAAGGCGGACGCGCCCGCCTTCACGATCTCCGGCCAGTTCTCGGCGAGTTGCTGGGCGACGACGGCCTCCTGGTTCTCGGCGAGGGCGGACGCCCGCGCCTTGATGGCCTCCGCCTCGGCGAGACCCTGGGCCTTGGTCGCCTCGGCCTCCGCCAGACCGCGTGCCTGCGCGGCGGCCGCCTCGGCCTCACCGGTGGCCCGGGTGGCGGCCGCCATGGCGGCACCCCGGGACTTCGTCGCCTCGGCCTCGGCACCCGCGGCCGTCTTGACGCGGGTGGCCTCGGCCGCCGCCGCGAGCTCCGTCTCCTTCGCCTTGGCCTCGGCCGCGGAGATACGCGCGTCACGCTCGGCCTCGGCCAGCGTCCGCTTCTCGTACGCCTTGGCGTCGGCCGGCTTGCGGACGTCCGCCTGGAGCTGCTGCTCCCGCCGGTGCGCCTCCAGTTCGGCGACCCGGGTCTCCTGGACGACGACCTCCTGCCGGGCCCCCGCGTCGGCGAGGGGACCGGCCTGACGCGCCTTCGCCGCCGCCTTGTCCCGCTCGGCCTGGTAGCCGGCCTGAAGGATCTCGCTGTCCCGGGTGGCCTCGGCCATCCGGGCGTACGACTGCTGCTCGGCCTCGGTGGCGAGCCGGTTCGCCTCCGCCTGCGCGATGCGCGCGTCCCGCTGGACGGCCGCCGCGTGGGGCATCGCCAGGTTCTGGATGTACCCCGTCGGGTCCTCGATCTCGTGGATCTGCAGGGAGTCGACGATGAGTCCCAGCTTCTCCATCTCCGTGCCGCAGGCGGCCCGGGTCTGCGCGGTGAGCTTCTCCCGGTCGCGGATCATGTCCTCGACGGTCAACCCGCCGACGATGGACCGCAGATGACCGGCGAACACGTTGTGCACCCGCTCGGACATCATCTTCTGCTGGTCCAGGAACCGCCGGGACGCGTTCGCGATCGACACGAAGTCGTCGCCCACCTTGAAGATGACCACGCCCCGCACCTTGAGCGGAATGCCCTGGTGGGTCACGCAGTCCACATGCAGCTCGGTCTCGTTCAGGTCCAGCGAGAGCTTGCGCACCGCCTGCACGCCGGGCAGCACCAGCGTGCCGCGCCCCGTGACGATGCGGAATCCCATGCCCTCCTCCAAGCCCTCCGTACGGTGCTTGGAACCGGAGATGACCAGCGCCTCATTGGGCTCGGCGACGCGCCACATCATCTTGAACAGACCGACCAGTACGGCGATGGCAAGAACGGCCACCCCCGCAACGACGCCGACAACCATCGGCATACGCCCCCTTTGGATGGTGCCCTTTCGGCACCGAACGAAGGGAGTGTGCTCCTGTGTGAAGCCCGGGTGAAGACGCCGGTGAATCCTTGTCGCAATCTTGACGCACAGACCCAAAAACCCGCTCTCACCTGGGGTGGAGCGTGCTCAACTGTCGTATGCGGCGGTCACGTAGACCGTGCGGGGCGGCAGGTACTCGACGACCATCACCACCGTGCCCCGCTCGATCCGGTCGCCGCCGGCGGCGCCGTACGCGAGGAAGTGCTCGGCGCCGCCGCGCACCCGGACGATCACCTCGCCGACGAGCCCGGGCCCGACCGTTCCGGTGACCCGCCCCATGAGCCCCACCATCGACGCATCGTCCATGCTCACAGGGTACGGGCGGAACATCCGCTAGGCGGCCGGCGAGTCCGTGACGAGCGGCTGCGGCGGCCATGCCTCGTGCCAGCGCGCCTGGGCCTCCAGCTGGGCGGCGAGCGAGATCAGCAACGGCTCGCTCCCGGCGGGGCCGAGGAGTTGGGCGCCGACGGGCAGGCCGTCCCCGACGAAACCGGCGGGCACGTTGACTCCCGGCCAGCCCAGCACGTTCCACGGCCAGGCATAGGGACAGGCGGCGATCATCGCGCGATCGGTGGCGAAGCCGCTCAGCGGCAGCATCGCGCCGACGCGGGGCGGGGGAGCGGCGGTCGTGGGCGCGAGAACGACGTCGTAGGAGGTGAGGAAGTGGCCGATACGACGGTGCAGCACCGCCTCCGCCCGCCGTGCCGCCCGCAGCGGTGCCCCGCCCAGGAGGCGGCCCAGCCGGGCGGCGTCCCGGGTGCGCCGGTCGAGGAGGGCCGGGAAGGGGGCCTCACCCACGCGTTCGGCGAGGCCGGCGGTGGCACGGGGGATGAAGGTGAGCCCGATCTGGCCGTAGGGCGGGTCGGCCTCCTCGACCGTGTGGCCCAAGGCGGCGAGATCCTCGGCGAGTTGGCGCACCCGCGCCGCTACCTCCGGCTGGAGGCGGGCGGGCAGCGCGGTGAACGGCGGCTTGAGCGAGAGCGCGATGCGCAGCCGCCCGGGATCGCGGGTGACCGCCGCGGAGGCGTCGATGGCCTGCGGCCGGTGCGGGTCGTGCTCGTGGTTGCCGCTCGCCGCGTCCAGCAGCAGGGCCGCGTCCGCGACCGTGCGGGCGAGGGTGCCGTTGACGGTGATGCCCTGGAAGGACTCGCCGCGCGGCCAGGTGGAGATACGGCCGCGCTGGGGCTTGATGCCGACGAGGTGGGTCCAGGAGGCCGGGATGCGTACCGAACCGGCGCCGTCGGAGCCGAGGGCGGCGGGCACCAGACCGGCGGCGACCGCGGCGGCCGACCCGCCGGAGGAACCGCCCGGGGTGTGCGCGGGGTTCCACGGATTGCGGGTCGCGCCGAACGCGGGTCCCTCGGTGAACGGCCACTGCCCGAACTCGCAGGTGTTGGTCTTGCCGACGATCACGGCTCCGGCCGCCCGCAGCCGGCGTACCGCCTCCCCGTCCTGGGCGACCGCCGGGAACTCCCCCTCGCATCCGAACGCGGTGGGCTCGCCGGCCACGTCCATGTCGTCCTTGACGGCGACGGGCACACCGAGCAGGGGCTTGCGCACCCCGGCGGCCAACTCCCTGTCCGCGGCGTCGGCTTCGGCGAGCGCGGCCCGCGTCCGCACCACCCGGAAGGCGTTGAGGCTGCCCTGTGTCGCCTCGATCCGCGCCAGTGCGCGCTCGAGAAGGGCCCGCGAGGTGACCTCGCCGGCGGCGAGCGCTCGGGCGGACTCCGCCAGGCCTGCGGAACGGTCGAGCGTCATGCGGGACACCTCCGGGAGCGCGTTGTCTACCGCACGGTAACGTCCGGCGGGCCGCCGCGATACACAGCCGCCTCCAAGCCCTGCACAAAGCATTGACGTGCACACGCCTCCCTCTTACCTTTCCCTCTTACCTTCTGGCCGAATTTCCGAACCACGTTCGTAATGACGAACGTCACGGCCCTCTTCTTTCGGTTCGATCAAGGAGCCGCACGTGAGCACCCGACCCCCCACCCCGTCCCGTCGCGCCCTGCTGCGCGCGCTGGCCGCCCTGCCCGCCTCGGCGCTGGTGCTGGGCGAACTGCCCGGCCTGCTCGGCACGGCACGGGCCGCCGCACCGGCGAGCGGCTCCGCCACCCGGTACACCATCGTGCCGTTCCTCGACAGCGACGACGGCACCGTGAACGTCTACGAGTCCGACGACGCCACGGACTTCCGTCTGGTGCGGTCCTCCGCCTACACGCCGCCCAGCGACAGGATCCGCGACGCGAGCGTCTTCAAGCACACCAACGGCTACTACTACCTCACCTACACCACCCACACCTGGCAGGACGTCAGCACGACCATCGGCTTCGCGCGCAGCTCGGACCGGGTCGACTGGACCTTCCTGTACGACTACACCGTGCCCATCACCGACCTGTCCCGGGCGTGGGCGCCGGAGTGGTTCGTCGACGGCGACGGCGGTGTGTACGTCATCGTGTCCTGCTCGACGGCCGACGACGAGTGGATCTTCACTCCGTACGCGCTGAAGGCCGCCGACTCGGCTCTCACGGCGTGGGGTTCACCGGTCGCCCTGTCCGGCATCGGCGCGAACCACATCGACACGTACATCGTGCGGATCGGCTCGACGTACCACGCCTTCACCAAGAACGAGACGGCCAAGTACATCGAGTACGGGACGGCTTCGAGCCTCACCGGGCCCTACATGATCTCCCGGACCGGCGACTGGGCGGGCTGGGGCAGCTACCGCGAGGGCCCCTCCGTCGTCCGGCTCGACAACGGCGCCTGGCGGATCTTCTTCGACGGCTACGGCGACGGCACCTACTACTACAGCGACAGCTACGACACGTTCGCCACCTGGACCGCGCCGAAGGCCCTGCCCTCGGTCTCCGGCACGGCCAGGCACTTCACGGTCGTCAAGGAGACGGTGACGGGCGGCCCGAGCCTCGCGACGAACATCTCCCGCTCCTTCCGGTCCGCCAACTACCCCACCCGGTACTGGCAGCAGCAGTCCAGCCTGCTCAACCTGCCCGTGGTCACCGCCTCCAGCACCGGCGCGGAGAAGTCCGCGGCCACCTTCACGGTCGTGGCCGGCCTGGCCGACCCGGGCGCCTTCTCCTTCCGGGACACGTCCGGCAACTATCTGCGCCACTACGGCTTCCGGGCCCGCTTCGACGCCGACGACGGCACGACGACCTTCGCGAAGGACGCGACGTTCGTCGCCAGAACGGGCTCGGCCTCGGGCTCGATCCGCTTCGAGTCGTACAACTACCCCGGCTACTACCTGCGGCACTACAACTACCAGCTGCAGGTGGCCGTGACGGACGGGACGGATCTGTTCCGCCAGGACAGCTCCTTCGTGCCGGTGAGCGCCTGGGCCTGATCCGTGCCGCCGCCCCGTGCCGTCAGGCGTTCGGGTCGAAGGGGATGCCCGACGGCATGGAGCGGGCGAGGGCGTACGCGAAGTCCCCGTCCCTGATCTTGATGGTGGCCGCGCCGAAGTCGGCGCTCAGGAGCTTGTCGCGGTAGCCGGCCGGGTAGCCGTTCCAGCCGACCAGGCGCGGGTGGAACCAGCCGCCGGTGGCGTTCTCCGGTGGCTCGTCGTTGGTGTTGGCGAAGCGGAAGTCATGGGTCGAGACACCGTCCTTGTGGTACACGATCTTGGGGTGGGTGCCGTCGAAGCGCACGGCCGAGGCGGCCGCGACCTGGTAACCGCTGTGCTGGGACACGGAGACGTACCGCACCTGGTTGTCGCTGATCCACACGACCACGTGTTCCCAGTCGTGCCGGTGCCCGATCGCCGCCGGGCCCAGCGTCGCCTGGTCCTTCTCGAAGTAGCTGGCGTACATCACGGCGCACCAGCCGTTGTCGCACTTCTCGCGTGAGTAGGTGTTGGCGTTGGCGAGTTGGGCCTGGTCGTGGCAGTGGCCGTTCACGTCGCCGCCGAGCGCCAGGCCCGGGTTGAGGGTGCCGTCGGCGCCGATGGCCGCGGTGGCGTAGCAACCGTCGCGGTCGTAGTCGTAGGCGGGGGAGAAGGTCTGTTCCAGGCCGTCGGCGTTCTGGGGGAGCAGGGTCAGCACGTCGGCGCCGGCCGGGGACGGGAGGGCGAGGACTAGAGCCAGCCCGCCGAGCGCGGCGGCGAGCGCCGTCCTGAGGGGTCTTCTTGCCGCGGGGCGAGGGTCGGGCACGTCAACTCCTACGGGTAGCTGGTCAGGTCGGCGACATTGGTGCCGGAGTTCGACGGGCCCCCGGTGTTGTTGACGATGTGGCTGATGGTGCCCGTGCCGCCGAGGGAGACCGTCACCATGCTGGTGAAACGGACGCCCGAGGTGTTCGGCGCCTCGATCGCGCGGGCGGCGACGACACCGGGGTCGGCATTGAAGTAGCAGTAGCTGCCGAGGCCGTAGGCCTGGTGGCTGGTGACCGAGCCGGCGACCTTGTAGGCGGCGTAGCCCTGGGTGGAACCGTTCATCCAGGCGGCCTGGTCGGGCGGGTCGTACGGCATCTCGTTCTGGAAGAAGTAGGTGCGGCCGCCGTTGCCGTTCCAGACCGTCTGGTACTTCTGGAAGTGCTCCACGAACAGGCCGTACAGGGTGACGTCGTCGCCGTTGACGATCAGCCCGGTGTCCGCGGTGTTGCTGGTCCAGCCGACGCCGCTGCCGTGGTCGGCGCGCCAGATCCACATGTGGTCGCCGATCACGTTGTCGCTGTTGACGACGAGGGCGGTGGTCGTCCTGCCGACACCGGCGCCGCCGACGCGGAAGTACACGTCGTGCAGGGAGGCCGGGTCGGCGGTGTGGGACGCGGCGGAGCCGGCCGGCCCCATCTCCAGCAGGGACGGCGAGTTGGTGGTGCCGGCGTCGAAGAGCAGGCCCGCGATCTTCACACCGTCGACGTCGGCGACCTTCATCGCGGTGATGCCGTTGTCCGGGACGAAGGTGGCCAGTCCCAGGCCGAGTACGACCGTGTCCGCGCGGTCGATCCGCAGGGTCCGGTCGAGATGGTAGACGCCTGGGGTGACCAGGAGGTTCTTGCCGGCGGCGAGCGCGGAGTCGATCTGGGAGGCGGTGGCGCCCGGCTTGACGACGTAGAAGCTGTCCAGCGGGAGCGAGGTGCCGGCCGGGTTGCCGCTTCCCCAGCTGGTGCCGGTGGAGTCGGAGCGCACGGACGGCACGAACACCTGGTAGGCGCCGGCGCCGTCGACGTACAGGAACGGCTTCTCGCGGGAGACCGGGCTCTGGGCGACCGTGGTGTACGGCGGACGGGGGAAGCTGGTGGCGGGCACGCCCGTACTGCCGGTGAAGACCATGTTCCAGTTGGCGCCGGTCCAGCCGCCCAACTGGGAGTTGCGGGTCAACCACTGCTGCTGCGAACCGGAGTCGACCCGGCCGTCGATCCCGCTGTCGGCGATGAGGCCGCCGCTGGACCAACCGCCGTCGTCCAGCGCGAGGTTGCCGCGCAGATGCATCCGGCGGTACGGCGCCGCCTGCGAGACCGCCCAACGGTCGCTGCCGCCGGTCGGGTTGACGGAGAGGTTCTCCGCGCCGCGCCAGAAGTTCTGGGTGGCGTTGCCCTGGAACCAGTCCGCCTCGGCGTGCACCGCGCCGTTGATCGTGACCGCGTCCGGTGACAGGCCGAGGCCCGAGACCTGGGTGTAGAAGCCGACGTTGACATCGGCGCTGTAGGCGCCGGGCTTGAACAGCACGGCGTAGCGCTGGGCGCCGAACTGGTTGGTCTCCTGCTGGTGGAAGACGGAGTCCAGCCTGCCCTGGATCGCCGACGAGGACATCGACGGGTCGAGGACGAGGACGTTCGGGCCGAGATCGGGGTTCGCGGCCGACTGGGTCACGGGGACCACCTGGAAGCGCTGGGCGGCGGTGCCGTTGCAGGTGTACTGCACGAACTGCACGCCGTCGGCGGTCGAGGCGCCCGGGTCGTCCAGACACTTGCCGCTGTTGCGGTTGACGAAGTGGTAGGCGCCGCCGCCGTCGTCCACGGGCAGCCACTGCTGGTTGGCGCCGCCGCCGTAACTCCAGAGGTGGACCTGCGCGTTGTCGGCGGTGGAGACATCGGCGACGTCCACGACCTGGCGGGTGTCGTTGGCGTTGTTGATCCGCACGTATCCGTCGCCGGCGGCGGTGAGGCTCCACTGCTGGGCCGCGGTGCCGTTGCAGCCGTACTGCTGCACGACGGTGCCGTTGGCGGTGGCGGCCGATCTGGCGTCGAGGCATCTGCCGCTCGCGGCGTTCATGACGGTCGCGAAACCCGTGGGCAGGGCGGAGGTCGCGGCCCGTGCGGGGGCGCCGGTGAGCAGGGCGGCGGCCGTGACGGCCACCAGGGCCGCCGCGGCGTGTCTGGCGCGACGGGGTGGGGAGGACAGGGGTCCGGCCATGAGGGGGCGGCCTTTCGTGGGGGGTGGGTCGCCCGGTGAAACTAGAGGTCCGGACCACTTACGTCAAGGCGTGAAGTAAGAGTTGAGGAAAGAGGGTTGAGCGTGCGGCCCGGCGGCCCGTCCTTGCCTCTCGGCTCGCCTGGGGGTGGTCCCGGTCAGTCGGCCGGCAGTCCGTAGGCCCGGTCGTAGTGCGTGGCCACCAGGTGTCCGGCCGCGTCGCAGGAGATCTGCCAGTCGTTGACGCCGGTCTCGCGGCCGTCGGTGAAGTTCCAGAGCAGGCGGCCGGTGGCGCTGTCGACGGCGAAGAAGCCGTCCTTGTTCTCCAGGGCCGGGACGTAGACGGTGTGCGCTCCGACGGCGATCGGGTTGTCGACGTTGAGCCGGGGCGTCTCGCAGAACCAGCGCCGGGAACCGGTCTCCGCGTCGAAGGCGTAGACGCCGTAGGGGTCGTTGCCCGTGGCGTAGACGGTGTCGCCGCCCACTCCCAGGGACGCGAACAAGCCGTGCTCGGCCTTCGCACGCCAGCGGAGCCTGCCCGTGCTCAGCTCCAGGGCGATCAGCTCCGAGCCGATGGCGAAGACCGTCCGGCCGAGTACGGCGAGTCCGGGGCGCAGGTCGTAGCCGACATGGTGCCGCCAGCGCAGGCTGCCCCCGTCCGTGGTGTTGCGGACCGCGACGTTGCGCAGTCCGTCGGCGTAGACGAAGTACTCGGAGGTGACGACCGGTTGCAGCGGGACGCCGACGTCCTCCGGGCTGATCGGGATGACCAGGGCCCGGCGGGCGCGCAGGTCGACGCCGAAGACCGCGCTGTTGGACGTCGCCACGCCCTGTTCCGACGACCGGCGCTGCAGCCGGGTGCCGAGGACGGACAGCGCGTAGCCGCTGTAGGTGCCGAGCAGTTGGTTGAACTGGACGTCCTGGCCGAAGTCGAGGGCGAAGTTCTGGGCGCCGCTGGTCGGGTCGACGCCGATTACGGTGGCGCCGGTACCGAGCGCGACGGCGGAGCCGTAGGTCAGCAGCACGGGAGTGGGCGAGAGGCTGATTCCGGGATAGACCCACTTGGGCCGGGAGCCGTTCTCGACGTCCAGACAGATCATGTCGCCCGGCCTGCCCTTGAGCAGGGCCGTACCGGCGTTGAAGACGGCCGGTGTCTGCAGCAGCGGGTCCCCGCGGTAGACCCAGGTGGGCTCGGGGGCCCGACCGCGCGGCCGCACCGGGCGGGCGCTCGTCGCCCGCCGGGAGGCGAGGAGGACCCCGCCCCCGACGACCGCCGTCCCGACGACCGCCGTCCCCACCGTCGCGGCCAGGATCGCGCGACGGGACAGGGCGGGGCGGGCGCGACGGTGCACGGGGGGCGTGGCGGGGCCGGGCGAGGGTCTCTCGGGTGACGCCGGGTGGCGGTGGAGGGACTCCGGTGCGGGTGCCCCGGGTGCCCCGGGTGCCCCGGGTGGCCCGGGTTTCACGGTGGTGAGTGGCGAGCCGCCGATGCTGTCGGTCTTCCACTCGGTCACGCCCCCGACCGGGGCGGCGGAGTGCGTCCGGCCCACCGCGCCGTCCACGCCGATGACCGGTCGGTGCGCGGGCCGGGTCGCCGTCGCGTGGGCCGAACTCTGCCGGTCGGTGGCCGACGGCACCGCGTCGGATGTGTCGGGGCACCGCGTGGGAGCAGGCGCCTGGGCGAGGAGGCCGAGATCCGCGACGGCCGCCTTGTGCCCGGCGATCGCGGCCGCCACGGGCGTGGGCAGCCAGTCGCCCGTGAACAGCTGTTCCACGCCGCCGGGAGCACAGGCCGCGGCCAGCCGGTCGGGGGTGATGCGAAGAGCGGGGTCCTTGGCCAGACAGAGACTGACGATCTTGTCGAGGGGCTCCGGCACCCCGGCGAGGTCCGGTGAACCGTGCACCACCTGGTACAGCAGGGTGGCCGCGGCGGCTCCACTGAACGGAGGGCGTCCGCACGCGGCGAACGCCAGCACCGCCCCGAGACAGAAGACATCGCCCTCCGGTCCCATGGGGTCGCCGGTGGCCTGCTCGGGGCACATGTACTCGAGGGAGCCGAACAGACCGCCGGTTCCGGTGAGCTGATAGCCGTCGCGGGCGCGCACGATGCCGAAGTCGATGACCCGGGGGCCGTCCTCGGCGAGCAGCACGTTGGACGGCTTGAGGTCGCGGTGCACGAGCCCTTCGGCATGCACCGCGCTCAGCGCCTCCGCGATGCCCGCGCCGAGGGCGAGGACCGACTCCAGCGGCAGCGGCCCGTGCGCGGCGACGGCCTCGGCCAGGGTGGGGCCGGGTATGTAGGCGGTGGCGAGCCAGGGCGTCTCCGCGTCCGGGGCCGCGTCCACCACGGGGGCCGTGAAGACACCGCCGACCGCCGCCGCGGCCGCCACCTCGCGCCGGAAGCGGATGCGGAAGTTCTTGTCCTCCGCCATCTCGGAACGGATGACCTTGACCGCCACGATGCGGCCGTCCGCCGAGGCCGCCAGGTAGACCCGCCCCATGCCGCCTGCTCCGAGCCGAGCCACGAGTCGGTACGGGCCCAGCTGTTCGGGATCTTCTGGGCGAAGTGGCTTCATTGCCTCAGCCGCCTGTTCTGGGTGGTGGCGGGCGGCAGTGGTGCCCGCTGTGTGGGGATGAGGGGCCCGGAGGGGGCTGGCACCACAGTAGAGGCTGAAGCGACATGTGAGGTCTCGCCCAGCGGTCGTCCGCGTTTACCGATAAGTAGATGACCAGCCCTTCTCCCGCTGTTCCAGGGTGATGTGATGGGTCGTCAGGTGACTGGTGACTCGTGTCTGTACAGCGGGAACGGTGCGCGATACGCAACAAGGGGCCGCCGGAACGGCTGTAGAGGCCACAGATCTCTCATGTGTCGAAGCTCACCCCGAGCTCGCCCGGCCCGTGGTCACCGAAAGTGGATAGATTGCTCCGATTGGTAGGGTGGCGGTCATGACACCTGGCGCCCAGCATCCCGACGCCCCCGCTCCCCAGCCGCTGCGCAGCGATGCCGAGCGCAATCGGGAGCGGATCGTCGCGGCGGCCCGCAAGGTGTTCGCGCGCGACGGACTGGGCGCCTCCATGGCGTCCGTGGCGCGTGAGGCCGGGGTCGGGATCGCCACCATGTTCCGTCGCTTCCCCACCAAGGAGGAGCTGGTCGACGCCGTCTTCGCCGACCGGATGGACGCCTACGCCCAGGCCGTCGCCGTCGCCCTGGACGACCCCGACCCCTGGCACGGATTCGTCGGTTACATCGAGGCCGCCTGCGCGATGCAGGCCGCCGACGTCGGCTTCGCCGATGTGCTCACCGCGGTGTTCCCCGGCGCCAAGGCCCTGGAGCGGCGGCGCGACGAGGCCTACGAAGGGATGGTGCGGCTCATCGGCCGCGCCAAGGAGACCGGACGCCTGCGCGAGGACTTCGACCCCTCGGACCTGGTGCTGCTGCACATGGCCAACGCCGGAGTCGTCAGCTCCACCGGCGACGCCGCCCCCGACGCCTGGCGTCGCGTCGCCGCCCTGTTCACGCAGTCCTTCGAGGCCCCGGCCCGCGGCCCCCTCCCGGCCTCGCCTCGGCACGAAGCCCTGTACCAGGCCATGCTGCGCACCGCCCCGGCGGGCGCGGGCGCGCCGGCGCCCGATAAGAAGGGCTGACCGGGGGACCGGCTCACTCAGCGGACCGTCGGTCGCCCGTGCGGGCTGCGCCTTGCGGGTGGGAGGTCACGAGCGCCGCCGATCGGACTCCTCGCCCGTCTTCGCCGCGGGCTCGTACCGCTGGAGGAAGTGCTCCACGAACTCGACGGCCTCCGCGTGCCGGGTCGTCATGCCCATGGTGTTCTCCATCATGAGGATGCGGCCGAGGGCGTTCGTCAGCATGAGCAGCACGGCCGGTGTCACCTCGGCCGGCAGACGCACGTCCGTCTGTGCGAGACGGCGGGTGAGTGCCTCGAGCTGTGCCTCGCGGTAGCGGTCGGCGTAGGCGGCGAGTTCGGTGCGGATCGACTTGCGGTGATTGGCCAGTGCGGCGAACTCCGTGGTGAGCGCGTTGCCCGGGTGGCTGGCGATCCGCCACAGCGTGTGCAGCGGCCGAGGACCGTCCAGCAGACGGGCCACCCGCTCCATCTCGTGGTCGCCGCGCCGCCGGAGCATGGCGAGGAAGAGGTCGTCCAGCGTGCGGAAGTAGTACAGGACCAGCGCCGGGGCCACCTCGGCCTCACGGGCCACCCGGCGGATGCCGACGGAGGCGTACCCCTCCTCCAGCATCAGCCGCTCGGCGACGTCGAGCAGGACCTGGCGGGTCTTGGAGTTCTCGGTGCCCATACGGCGAGGCGCGGCAGTCATACGGCTCATTGTCCTTGACGGCCCCGCGCCCGCGCTGTTAAACAGTTGTTCAGCGCTCGTGTTAAACACTCGTTCAGCATGGACGGAGGGCCTGGTCGATGGCTCGTCATACGGGCACCAGAACCCCGCGCGTCGAGGATCCACGCCTGTTGACCGGCACCGGCACCTATGTCGACGACGTCGTCCGCCCCGGCCCGCTGCACGCCCGCTTCGTCCGCAGCCCGGTCACCCGCGCCCGCATCGCCGCCGTACGACTGCCCGCCGCGCTCAAGTGGATCGAGGGGCGGCAGGAGCATCTGCTCACGGCCGGCCAGGCCCGCCACGAGCACGGCGAGGCCCGTCTCGCCCCCGACCACGACGGCCGTATCCACGCCGCCACCCTCGACCACGTCCAGGACGCCGCGCTCGCCGCGCCGCTCCTCCGCGCGCTCCTCCCGCGCGGCCGCCGACGCGTCGCCCGGTGACCGGGCCTCCCCGCCGCCGTCGCCCCAGCTCACACCCGCGCACCTCACCCACCCCAGAAACGAGGTCACTCATGCCCGGACGAGTCGAAGGAAAGGTCGCCTTCATCACCGGTGCCGCCCGCGGTCAGGGCCGCGGCCACGCCGTACGGCTGGCCGAGGAGGGCGCCGACATCATCGCCGTGGACGTGTGCAGGCAGCTCGACGGCGTCACGTTTCCCATGTCCACGCCCGAGGACCTGCAGGAGACCGTCGACCAGGTGCGGAAACTGGGCCGGCGCATCCACGCCGTACAGGCGGACGTGCGTGACCACGACGCGCTCAAGGCGGCCGTGGACGACGGTGTCGCCGAGTTCGGCCGGCTGGACATCGTGGTGGCCAACGCGGGCCTCGGCAGCGGCGGCGCCACGCTCGAGGCCATGGAGGAGAAGACCTGGCGCGACATGATCGACGTCAACCTGACCGGCGTCTGGCTGTCCACCAAGGTCTCCACCCCGCACATCGTCGCCGGCGGCCGAGGGGGCTCGGTCGTCCTGACCAGCTCGGTGGGAGGCCTGAAGGCCTACCCGAACATCGGCCACTACATCGCCGCCAAACATGGCGTGGTGGGCCTGATGCGCACGCTGGCGGCGGAGTTGGGGCAGCACCGGATCCGGGTCAACAGTCTGCATCCGACCCAGGTGAGCACCCCGATGGTGATGCACGAGGGCACCTACCGGATGTTCCGTCCGGATCTGGAGAACCCCACCGTGGACGACTTCGCGGCGGTGTCCCAGGGCATGCACCTGCTCCCGACCCCCTGGGTGGACGCGGTGGACATCAGCAACGCCGTGCTGTTCCTCGCCTCCGACGAGTCCCGTTTCGTCACCGGGGTCACCCTGCCCATCGACGCCGGCGCCCTCCTCAAGTGAGTCGCACAGCAAAGGAGTTGTGCCCGTGACCACCGCCGACATCCTCCACTGGGACCCCTACGACCCCACCCTGGCCCGCGACCCCTACCCGCTGTACGCGCGACTGCGCGACGAGGCCCCGCTCTACTACAACGACCAGCACGATTTCTACGCCGTCAGCCGTCACGCCGACGTGCAGCGGGGCCTCGCCGACTGGCAGACCTTCTCCTCCGCCCGCGGCGACATCCTGGAGATCATCCAGGCGGACATCGAACTCCCGCCCGGCACCCTCATCTTCGAGGACCCGCCCGTCCACGACATCCACCGCCGTCTGCTCGCCCGGGTGTTCACGCCCAGGCGGATCGCCGCCCTGGAACCGCAGGTGCGGGCCTTCTGCCGGCGCGCGCTCGAACCGGTCACCGGCGCCCAGCGGTTCGACCTCGTCGAGGCCGTCGGCGCCGAGATGCCGATGCGGGTGATCGGCATGCTGCTGGGCATCCCGGAGGCCGACCAGCCCGCCATCCGCGACTACACCGACGAGACCCTGGGCACGGTGGACGGCGGAAAGATGAACGAGGCGGACATCCTCAGCACCGAGGCGTTCCGGGAGTACGTCGAGTGGCGCAAGAAGCACCCCTCGGACGACCTCATGACCGAGTTGATGACCGCCGAGTTCGAGGACGAGAGGGGCGTCACCCGTACCCTCACCGACGACGAGGTCCTCACCTACTGCACGGTGGTCGCCGGCGCCGGCAACGAGACCACCGGGCGCCTCATCGGCTGGTTCGGCGCCCTGATGGCCCGATACCCGCAGGCCCGGCGGGAGTTGGCCGCCGATCCGGCCCGCATCCCCAACGCGGTCGAGGAGATCCTGCGCTTCGAGCCGACCGGACCGTTCACCGCGCGGTATGTCACCAAGGACGTGGAGCTGTACGGCCGCACGGTACCGGCGGGCAGCGCCATCCTCTTCATCCAGGCCGCCGCCAACCGTGACCCCCGCCGCTTCGACGACCCGGACCGCTTCGACATCCACCGGGTTACCCAGCACCTGAGCTTCGGCGTCGGCGCCCACTACTGCCTCGGTGCGGCACTGGCCCGGCTGGAGGGCCGGGTGGCCGCGGAGGAGATCCTCGAACGGTTCCCCGGCTGGGACGTGGACTGGGACCACGCGGAGCTGGCGCAGACGTCGACCGTCCGCGGCTGGAAGACCCTGCCGCTGGTCATCGAGGGAGGGCGCCGATGACCGAGCTGTGGTCCGTCACCGTCGACAAGAGGGTGTGCGTCCGCACCGGCTTGTGCGCCGCCTCCGCGCCCGAACGGTTCGAACTCGACGAGAACGGCCAGGGGCGGGCGAGGTCCGCGACACTGCCGGCGTCCGAAGAGGTGCTGGAAGTGGCCGAGTCCTGCCCGATCGAGGCTATCTCGATCGTGGACGCCAGGTCCGGCGGAAAGGTGTTTCCACCGGAGTGACCGGTCCGGTGCGCCGCCGGGTCCCGCCCTCCCCTAGAGCGGCGCCGGGGAGGTCGCGCCCGGGATCAGCAGACGGGGGCTGCCCGTGCCGTCGGCGGGGACGCTCCACAGGTCGCTGCTGCCGACCTTGCCCTGGGTCGGCAGGGCGTAGGCGACGGTGTGGTCGTCGAGCCAGGTGGCCTGGTCGTCGACGCTGTGGCGTTCGGCCAGCGCCGTCTCCTTCAGGGTGCGCAGGTCGAGGACGTACTCGTGCCAGAGGTCGGTCCGGGACAGCACCCGCTTCTTGAAGGCGACCCGGGTCTCGTCCGGGGAGAGCGAGGGGCACTCCACGTTCTCGACCAGGGTGGTGACCTTGCGCTGGGCGAGCGAACCGCGGACCAGGTAGGTCTTGTCCGCGGTGTTGAGGGTGGCGTAGAACGTGTCGTCGTCGGAGGCGAAGGTGACGCCCCAGAAGTTGATGTCCGAGGCGTGGTAGGGCTTGCCGTCCTTCACCACGGAGAAGTTCTCCAGGCTCGGGATCAGCTTCATGGTGCGGGTGTCCAGGATCGAGGTCCGGGTCGAGAAGAAGGCGGACGAATAGGACTCGCCGGAGACGAACACGGTCCAGGCGACCAGGCGGCCGCTCGGTGAGACCCGGGCCCGGCTGGGGGTGCCCGCGAGCGGATACGCGTGCCGGGTGCGGAGGTTCGCGTCCAGCAGCAGGGCGCGGTTGCTCTGCTTGAGGACGCCGGTGGTGGACTGCAGGCAGACGCCGGTGCCGGCCGCCGCGTAGAACCGGGCGCACTTCAGGTCCGAGGCGATCCGCTTGCCCCCGGGGTCGGCGGAGGCGACCGAGGCCACCGCGGTGCGGTGCGGGCCCGCCGCGCCGTTGACGAAGGCCAGACGGCTCTTCTGGCCGAGGGTCAGCCTGCCCGCGCTGACGGTGGGGTCGCCCGCCCGGGGCCGGTCGGCGCGGTCCGCGCGGGCGGCGGCGTGCAGGACCACGGCGGTTCCCACCCCGGCGAGGAGCAGCACCGCCGTGACGAGAACGATCAGGCGGCGGCGGAGCGGTGTCATCTGGATCCTTGTGGCTGGGGTGGTCATCGGGTCTCTCCGGCCGGCCGCAGCACGAAACCGGCGACGGCCGCGCAGCACAGCAGGCCGACCGCCGATCCCGCCAGCGCCGGGCCGTCTCCCCACGCCGTCCAGGCGGCGCCGAAGGCCAGTGAGCAGCAGAACCGGGCCAGCGCCTGGCTGGTGCCGACGATGGCCAGACCGCTGGCGCGCAGCTGTTCGGGCACGATACCGGCGAGAGCGGCCGGGAGTACGCCGTCGGTGGCCGCGTAGAACACGCCGTGCAGGGCGAGCACCAGCGGGGGCAGGGCCGGGGTGTCCGGGGCCCAGAGCAGAAGGGCGTAGGCGACGAGCAGCACCGCGTGCCCGGCGAGGAACACGGTGCGCCGTCCGACCCGGTCGGCCAGCGCGCCGACCGGCACGGCCAGCAGGAGGAACACTACGGCGGTGCCCAGTGGGAGCAGCGGGAACCACTCCTCGCCGATGCCCGCGCGCCGTTGCAGCAGCAGATAGACGAAGGCGTCGCTGACGGTGGTCAGCCCCAGCAGCGCGGCACATCCGGCGAGTGCGCGCAGCCGCGGTATCCGCAGCAGCGCGAGCGCCTCGCGGAGGCGGACGGGCGGTCTGCCGTGCGGCGCGTCGGCGGCTTCCGGGCCGGGGGGCGGCGCGTCCGCGGCCTTCCCGTCGCTCGGCGCGTCCGCTGCGGGCTGTGCTGCGCCCTGCCCCCTGCCGGGCACGAACAGCACCAGTACGACCACGCCCAGCACCGCCACGCAGGTGCTCACGCCGAACACCGCGTCGTAGCCGTCCGCCGCCGCGCGCAGGATGAGGAAGGCCGTCAGGGGGCCGAGCATGGCGCCCGTGGTGTCCATCGCGCGGTGCACGCCGAAGGCCCGGCCCTGTTTCTCGGCCGGTGTGGACAGGGAGATCATCGCGTCGCGCGGGGCGGTGCGCAGCCCCTTGCCGGTGCGGTCCAGGGCGAGGACCGTGCCGAGGGTGCCGATGCTTCCGGCGATCAGGAGCAGCGGCTTGCACAGCGCCGACAGTCCGTAGCCGAGCCCGGCGAGCAGCTTGTGGTTGCGGATGCGGTCGGCGAGATGACCGCCGGTCAGCTGGACCAGCGCGCTGACGCCGTTGTAGACGCCGTCGAGCGTGCCGAAGCCCAGCGGGCTGAAGCCCAGGGTGGTGACGAGGTAGAGCGGCAGGACCGCGGTGACCATCTCCGAGGAGATGTCGGTGATCAGGCTGACCGTGCCCAGGACGAGCACGACCGGGGCGACTCGGGGCCGCAGACCGCGTCTTCGGGCGGGCTCGGTGTCGGCCTGCGCGGGCGCGGAGCGGTCGGTGAGGTACAAAGCCAGTACTCCAGGTGCGGTGCGTTCAGTTCTGCCGGCTGCTCTCGTCCCGTAGCCAGGTGCCGAAGTCCTGGGCCCGGACGGCCTTGCGGGCCCGGCGCCGGGCGGTGACCGCCGCCGCGACGAAGACCACGACACCCGGCAGCAGCCCGGGGTTCTCCCGCAGCAGGGCGATCAGATCGGCCTTGCCGGTGCGTGCCGAGGCGTCCTCCGGGCTCTTGTGCTGTTGTTCGAGCTGGGCCGTGGAGACCATGGCGCGGATCCGCCGCTTGATCAAGTCCGACCAGGTGCGCGGTGGACGGACCACGACCCGGGCGGCGTCGATCACCAGCCGTTCTTCGGGGCCGAACGCCAGCGACGCGGCCAGGTCGTCCGCCATCAGCGGGGGCAGCTCGGCGATCCGGGCGTGCCCGGCCTTGGAGACCGCGATGACGCCCCGGCCGAACAGGCCCTGGCGTACGGCGGGCAGCCGCTGCCAGACCCGGTAGTAGGCGCGCACCCGCCAGGCACAGCCGGCCAACGGGATGTTCCGTTCCGGGGCCGTGGCGAGGATACCGGACGACTCGTCCGCCAACGGCTCCGCGAGGGCCCGTACATCCGCGTCGGTGATCACGACGTCGGCGTCCACGTAGAGGCGCGGGAAGCCGCGCGCGTGGTCGTCGCCCGCCCGCAGCGCCGCGTGCTTGGAGGGCACGGGTATCTCCACCACCCGTACGCGGGGGCCGCGGGCGGAGGCGATTCGCGCTGTTTCGTCCGTGCACCCGTTGCATACGACCACGATGTCGGTGTCGTCCTCGGGTGAGGAATCGGCCAACAGTGAATCGAGGAGGCGGGCGATGACTCGGGCCTCATTGTGGGCCGGGATCACGATGCTCGTCACGGGGGCAGTATGCCGTCGGTGTCACTATTGCGACATGTGTTTCGTCCAACTGTTCCCGAGACTGCGCCGCGTGGTCTAGATTGACGGTCGCCGGACCGGTTTAGGTGGGGAACTTGTTCTTGACTGCATGTCAGGTTCGGCTTTCTGAACGTCAATGAACGAACCAGTTGCCAGCATGCTGGGGGCACGAGGCGGTTGGGGAACCGCTGAGGCCTCCCTCGCTTTCCGGTGCCGCTGAGTCCAGGGCACTTCGGTCAGGGGTGGAGTCGCGCATGTGGTGGGGGGAGCATGACCATTGAGGTCACGCATGAGCATCTGCTTGTGGAACACAGGAGTCCACAAGCCCGTCGAAGACGCGGGGAACGCCAATACCGCATCGTCCTGCTGGTCGCGGACGGCCTGGCGGCCGTTGCCGCGGCCTTCCTGATCCACGCGGCGTACGGCCGGTGGGCGGTGGCCCTGGTGCTGCCTCCGACCTGGATCGTGGCCATGCTCGCCCACCGTTCCTACGACCGCAGCACGCTGGGTCTGGGGACCGAGGAGTACCGACGGGTGCTCCGGGGGGCGGTGGCGCTGCCGGCGCTGGCCGCGGTCGTCCACTGGCTGTTCGCGCACGATGCGGGCCTCCTCCATGACATGATCATGGCCGCGGTGCCGGTCGCGGTGTTCGCCGTGCCCCTCAGGTACGCGCTGCGCCGTGGACTGCACCGGAGATGGGCCCGCAGCCGGGACCGCAGTGCGACGCTCCTGGTCGGACCGTCCAACGGCATCGTGGACATGGTCTCCGTGCTGCGGCGCGGCGGCGAACAGGAACTCCGGGCCGCCGGCGTCTGCCTGAGCGATCCGGAGAACGCCGCGGCGGTCCGCCGGCTGGGCATCCCCGTCCTCGGTGGTGTCGGCGGTATGAACGACGTCGTCCGGGCCCTGGGCATCAGCACCGTGGTGGTGCTGCCCGCGCCCGAGTTCGACGCCTCCGTCCTGCGCCGGATGTCCTGGACGGCGGCCGTCCAGGGCGTCGACTTCCTGCTCGCCCCCGTGCTGACGGACGTGTCCGCGGCCCGGCTCGCGGTGCGGACCACCAACGGGGTGCCGCTGGTGCGGATCCACCCGCCGAACCTCTCCCGCTTCTCCCGTCTGCCCAAGGAGCTCCTGGACCGCACGCTCGCGGCCCTGCTCCTGGCCCTTCTCGCGGTGCCCCTGCTGCTGGTCGCCCTGATGGTCCGGCTGGACAGCTCCGGGCCCGCCCTGTTCCGGCAGCAGCGGGTGGGCCGCTACGGCGACCACTTCACCATGCTGAAGTTCCGCACCATGCGGGCCGACTCGGAGGCCCTGCGCGCCGAGCTGGAACACCTCAACCAGAACAGTGACGGGCTGCTGTTCAAGGTGAAGGAGGACCCGCGGATCACCCGCGTCGGATCCTTCCTGCGGCGCAGCTCGCTCGATGAGCTGCCCCAGCTGATCAACGTGGTCCTGGGCCAGATGTCGCTCGTCGGCCCGCGCCCTCCGCTGCCCGAGGAGGTGGAGGAGTACACGCCGGACATCAAGCGCCGGCTGCTGGTGAAGCCGGGACTCACCGGACTGTGGCAGGTCAGCGGACGCTCCGACCTGCCCTGGGACGAGGCGGTCCGGCTCGATCTCGGATACGTGGACAACTGGTCGATGAGCCTCGACCTGTCGATCTTGGTGCGCACCGGGTCCGCCGTGGTGCGAGGAACGGGGGCCTACTGATGGACCGCACGAAGGGGAGCCGAGTGACGCAGACCAGGGAGCCGTTGGGGGTCGCGGTCGTCGGGGCCGGCTACTGGGGTCCCAACCTCGTACGCAACTTCCAGGCCAGTGACCGCTTCCGGCTGCGCTGGCTGTGCGACCTCGACGTGGACCGGGCCCAGAAGGTCCTCGGCGGCTACTCGACGGTCCAGGCCACCGCGGACTACGCGGCCGTCCTCGCCGACCCCGAGGTGGCGGCCGTCGCCGTGGCCACGCCCGCCGGGACCCACCTCGACATCGCCCTGGCCGCCCTGCGCGCCGGCAAGCACGTCCTCGTGGAGAAGCCGCTCGCGGCGACCCACGCCGACGGGCTGCGCCTGGTGACCGAGGCGGAGGAGCGCGGTCTCACCCTGATGTGCGACCACACCTACTGCTACACGCCCGCCGTGGGCCGTATCCGCGAACTGGTCCGCTCCGGCGAGCTGGGCGAGATCCACTTCGTCGACTCGGTCCGCATCAACCTCGGGCTCGTCCAGAAGGACATCGACGTGATGTGGGACCTGGCCCCGCACGACCTGTCGATCCTGGACTTCATCCTCCCCGCGGGCGTCGAACCGGTCGCCGTCGCCGCCCACGGCGCCGACCCGATCGGCGCGGGCCAGGCCTGCGTGGCCTATCTGACGCTCACGCTCAACACCGGCGCCATCGCCCATGTGCACGTCAACTGGCTGTCGCCGACCAAGGTGCGCACCACCATGGTGGGCGGATCCAAGCGGACCCTCGTCTGGGACGACCTCAACCCCGCCCAGCGGGTGGCGGTCTTCGACCGGGGCGTGGACCTGGCCTCGCCGCAGGAGATCGGCGCGGACGAGCGCCGGGACATGCTCGTCTCGTACCGCTCCGGGGACATGGTCGCGCCCGCCATCGGTGAGAAGGAGGCGCTCCGCAGCATGGTCGACGAGTTCGGCGACTCGATCGCCCAGGGCCGGGCACCGCTGACCGACGGCCGGGCCGGACTCCGGGTGCTGGACATCCTGGAGGCGGCGTCCCGCAGTCTCGAGTTCAAGGGCGCGGTCGTCGGCCTGCGCGCCGGGCGTTGACAGAACCAATCCGCTGAGAGGTAAGTGCAGTTGAGCAGCGTACGCGGCAAGAAGATCCTGGTCACCGGGGGAGCGGGCACCATCGGCTCCAACCTGGTCGACCTGCTGGCCGAGGGTGGCGCCCGCGAGATAGTCGTACTCGACAACTTCGTGCGCGGGCGGCGGGCCAACCTCGCCGAGGCCCTGCCCAGCGGTGTCGTGGAGATCGTCGAGGGTGACATCCGGGACGCCGAGACGGTACGGAAGGTCACCGAGGGCGCCGACCTGGTGTTCCACCTCGCCGCGATCCGTATCACCCAGTGCGCGGAGGAACCCCGGCTGGCCAACGAGGTGCTGGTCGACGGCACCTTCAACGTCCTGGAGGCGGCGGCCGAGGCAGGTGTGGCCAAGGTGATCGCCTCGTCCTCGGCGTCCGTCTACGGCATGGCCGAGGAGTTCCCGACCACCGAGCGCCACCACCCGTACAACAACGACACGTTCTACGGCGCGGCCAAGGCCTTCAACGAGGGCATGCTGCGCAGCTTCCACTCCATGTACGGCCTGGACTACGTAGCCCTGCGCTACTTCAACGTCTACGGCCCCCGCATGGACATCCACGGTCTCTACACCGAGGTCCTCATCCGCTGGATGGAGCGCATCGAGGCGGGCGAGCCGCCGCTGATCCTCGGCGACGGCACCCAGACCATGGACTTCGTCGACGTCCGCGACATCGCGAGAGCGAACGTCCTGGCCGCCGAGTCGGACCTCACCGACGAGGTGTTCAACGTGGCCAGCGGTACGGAGACCTCGCTCAAGGAGCTCGCCGAGGGCCTCCTGGAGGCGATGGGGGCCGACGGACTGGAGCCCGTGCACGGTCCCGCCCGCACCGTGAACTCCGTGGTGCGCCGGCTCGCGGACACCTCGCAGGCTGCCGACCGGCTCGGCTTCACCGCGCAGATCGACCTGCGTACGGGCCTCAGCGACCTGGTGCAGTGGTGGCGCGCGGAGCGGGAGGCCGCCAAGTGAGCACCGACCGCATCCCCGTGATGATCCCCTGGCTCGGTGAGGAGGAGGCCAGGGCCGCCTCCGACGCCGTGCTGTCCGGATGGGTGGCCCAGGGCCCCCGCGTCGCCGAGTTCGAGCGGGTCTTCGCCGAGCGGGTGGGTGCCGAGCACGCCGTCGCCGTCAGCTCCTGCACCACCGCCCTGCACCTGTCCCTCGTCGCGCTCGGGCTCGGCCCCGGCGACGAGGTCATCGTGCCCTCGCTGTCGTTCATCGCCACCGCCAACGCCGTACGGTACGTCGGTGCCGAGCCGGTGTTCGCCGACGTGGACCCGGCCACCGGCAACCTCACCGCGGCGACCGTGGACGCGGTGCGCACCCCGCGCACCGAGGCCGTCCTCGCCGTCCACCAGGGCGGGGTACCGGCCGATGTGCACAGCCTGCGGGCCGCCTGCGCCGAGTGGGACCTGCCCCTGGTCGAGGACGCGGCCTGCGCCATCGGCTCGACCGTCGGCGGCAAGCCCGTCGGGCACGGCGCCCTGCTCGCCGCCTGGTCCTTCCACCCCCGCAAGCTCGTCACCACCGGCGAGGGCGGCATGGTCACCACCGACGACGCCGAATGGGCGGCCCGGCTGCGCCGGCTGCGCGAGCACGGCATGAACGCCTCGGCGGCCGAGCGCCACGCCAGCAACAAGCCGGTCCTGGAGAGCTACCTCGAAGTCGGCTTCAACTACCGGATGACGGACGTCCAGGCCGCGATCGGCCTGGTCCAGCTCGGCAAGCTCGACGCGATGATCGCCCGGCGCCGTGAACTGGCGGCCCGGTACGACGAGCTGCTGCGGGACGTCGTGGGGCTCACCCCGGTGCGCGACCCCGCGCACGGGCAGAGCAACTTCCAGTCCTACTGGGTGCTGCTGGACGAGGACTTCCCCGTCGGCCGCGACGACCTGCTCGCCGCGCTCGCCGACGCCGGTGTCTCGGCGCGGCGCGGGATCATGGCCGCGCACCTCGAACCCGCCTACGCGGACCACCCGCACGCGCCCCTTCCGGTCACCGAGCGGCTCACCCGCCGCTCGCTGATCCTGCCGCTCTTCCACACCATGACCGAGGCCCAGCAGGACCGGGTCGTGGCGGCGCTGCGCGAACAGGCCGGTGGATGAACGAACTCCTGATCGTCGGCGCGGGCGGCTTCGCCCGGGAGACCGCCCAGGCCGTCGCGGACTCGGGCGAGTTCAAGCTGCTCGGACACCTCGACGACAACCCGGCCCTGCACGGCACCGAGGTGGACGGTGTGCCCGTCGTCGGCGGCTGCGAACTGGTCCACGACCTGCCCGAGGCGCGGGTGGTGATCTGCGTCGGCAACCCGAGGGACTACGCGGCCCGCGCCCGCCTGGTCCGCCGGCTCGGCCTGCCCGCGGACCGCTACGCCACCGTCATCCACCCGACGGCGGCGGTCTCGGCGACCTCGCGGGTCGGCCCCGGCTCGGTCCTCCTCGCGCACTGCGTGCTGACCGCCTCCGTGGAGGTCGGGGCGCATGTCGCCGTGATGCCGCACGTGGTGCTCACCCACGACGACGTCGTCGGGGACCACGCGACGCTCGCCTCCGGCGTCCGCCTGGGCGGGGGAGCGCGGCTGGAGCGGGGCGCCTATGTCGGCTCCGGGGCCCTGGTCAGGGAGGGCACGACGGTCGGCGCCTGGTCGCTGATCGGGATGGGAAGCAGTGTGCTCGGCGACATACCGCCGGGCGAGGTCTGGGTGGGGAGCCCGGCCCGACGACTGCGCGCGGCGGACGCGCCCGCGCTGGACGAACTCGCGAAGCGAACAGAACAGTGATGCGAACAGAACAGTGGGGGGACCGCTGACATGAACCAGATTCCGCTTGTGGACCTCAAGGCGGCCCATGAGGAGGTCGCCGAAGAGGTGCGCGCCGGATTCGAACGGGTCCTGGCGGGCACCGCGTTCATCGGGGGCGACGAGGTCCGTCAGTTCGAGCGTGAATACGCCGAGTTCGGCGGTGTGGCGCACTGCGTGGGCGTCGCCAACGGCACCGACGCGGTCGAACTCGCCCTGCGCGCGAGCGGTGTCGGTCCCGGCGACGAGGTCGTCGTACCCGCCAACACCTTCATCGCCACCGCCGGCGCGGTCGCGCGGATCGGGGCCCGCCCGGTCCTGGCGGACTGCCTGCCCGACAGCCACCTCCTGGACCCGCGGGCCGCGCTGGACGCGGTCGGCCCCGCCACCCGCGCGGTCGTACCCGTGCACCTGTACGGCCAGATGGCCGAGGTGACCGAGCTGGCGGCCCAACTGCCCGACCGGGTACGGGTCGTCGAGGACGCCGCCCAGTGCCAGGGCGCCACCCGCGACGGCCGCACGCCCGGCAGCGGCGGGATCGCGGCCACCAGCTTCTACCCGGGCAAGAACCTGGGCGCCTACGGCGACGCGGGCGCGGTCCTCACCGACGACGAGGAAGCCGCCGACCTGGTCCGCGCTATCGCCAACCACGGCGGCGTCGCCAAGTACCGCCACGACGTACCCGGGTTCAACAGCCGGCTGGACGGACTGCAGGCCGTCGTCCTGCGCGCGAAGCTGGCACGGCTGGCCGACGGCAACGCGGCCCGGCGCGCCGCCGCGGCCCGCTACGACGCGCTGCTCGCCGACCTCGCGGCCACCGGACAGATCGTGCTCCCCGTCACGGCACCCGGCAACGTCCACGTCTGGCACCTGTACGTCGTCCAGGTCCCCGGCGCCGACCGGGACGCCGTCGTCGGCAAGCTCAACGCGGAGGGCATCGGCGCGGGCGTGCACTACCCAGCCCCCGTCCACCTCACCCCGGCCTACAGCCACCTCGGCCACTCCCGGGGCGAGTTCCCCCATGCGGAGCAGGCGGCGGAGCGCATCCTTTCGCTCCCGCTGCACCCGCACATCACCCCAGACCAGCAGCAGCGCGTCGTGGACACGCTCATCCACGCGCTTCGCGGCTGACCCCCCACGGCTTCACGCTCCACGCAGGCCGCAGGGTCGGCCCTGCACAGCACCGCTGAGAGGTACACATGAAAAGATGGACCAGACGGATCAGAGGCAGTCGCCTCGCCGTCGTGGCAGCGTTGATATTGGCGGTGCTCCCGCTGACCGGGTCCGCCCAGGCGGCGTCCGATCCGTGTGGTTCGGGATCGAACCCGATCGTCTGCGAGAACTCCAAGACGGGCAGCCCCATGTCCGACTGGTTCTCGCCCAACGCCTATGGCGACATCCAGGGTTTCACCACCAAGGAGAGCGTCCAGGCGGGTGACACCGTCCAGTTCAAGGTCCAGTCGAATACCTCGTACAACATCCAGATCTACCGGCTGGGCTGGTACGGCGGCGACGGCGCGCGCCAGATGTCCACGTCGGCGCAGGCTGCGGTGACCTACCCGGCCAACTACTCGTCCAAGCCCGCCAGTTGCACCACCAAGAGCAGCACCGGACTGGTCGACTGCGGCAACTGGCCGGTGACCGCGAGCTGGACCGTGCCCAGCGACGCCGTGTCGGGCCTGTACATCGCCAACCTGACGCAGACCGACGGCAACGGCCTCATGCCGTACCCCTTCGTGGTCCGCAACGACTCCAGCACCTCCAACATCGTCGTACAGACCAGTGACCAGACCTGGCAGGCGTACAACGACTACGGCGGTCAGGACCTCTACGGCGGCACCGGCCCCGCGCCCGACGGCCGTGCCTACGAGGTCAGTTACAACCGGCCGCTGGACATCGGCGGCGACAACGGCATCTACGGCTCCGAGTACATGATGCTGTCCTGGCTGGAGCGCAACGGCTACGACGTCAGCTACACCTCCGGCGTGGACGTGTCGGGCAGCAACGGTGCCACCCTGCTGAAGAAGCACAAGGTGTACATCTCCTCCGGGCACGACGAGTACTGGACGCAGAGCCAGTACTCCAATGTGCTCGCGGCCAGAAAGGCCGGAGTCAGGGAGGCCTTCTTCAGCGGCAACGAGGTCTTCTGGAAGACCCGGCTCGCCCCGAGCATCGACGGCACCAGCACCGCCGACCGCACCCTGGTCTGCTACAAGATGACCAAGATGGCGCAGAACAACGGCATCGCCGACCCCAGCGGCGTCTGGACCGGCACCTGGATGGACCCGACCAGCACCAACTACGGTCAGACCTACCAGCCGCCGAACATCCTCACCGGCTCCATGTTCACGGTCAACGGCTACCGCAGCGACGCCATCACGGTCCCGGGTTCGTACGGCAAGAACCGGATCTGGCGCAACACCTCGATCGCGAACCTCACTTCGAGCCAGACCGCCACCTTCCCGACGGGCACCCTCGGGTACGAGTGGGACAGCGACATCGACAACGCCACCAGACCCGCCGGCGCCATCGACGTGTCGTCCACGACGGTCGACATCAACGACGGCAAGCTCCGCCAGGACTGGGGCAACGTCTACGGCAACGGCACGGCGACGCACAATCTCGTCGAGTTCCGCGACCAGGACTCCGGAGCCCTGGTGTTCGGCTCGGGGACCGTGCAGTGGTCGTGGGGCCTGACCAACATCCCGACGTACAACCCCGATGACACGGTGGTCACCGAGGACTCGCGGATGCAGCAGGCGACCGTGAACATCCTCGCCGACATGGGCGTCCAGCCGCTGACCCTGCAGAGCAACCTGGTCGGCGCCTCCGCCTCCACCGACACCACCGGTCCCAGCATCACCGTGACCAGTCCGTCCTCCGGGACCACCGTCCCGGCGCTGAAGCCGGTCACCATCAAGGGCACCGCCACCGACTCGGGCGGGGTCGTGGCCCGCGTCGAGGTGTCCACCGACGGCGGATCGACCTGGCAGGCGGCCACCGGTCTGTCGTCCTGGAGCTACAGCTGGACCCCGTCGACGCCGGGCTCGGCGTCCATCAAGGTCCGCGCGGTCGACGACAGCGTCAACATCGGTGCCGTCACCACCATCCCGATCACGGTCGGCCCCCAGGCCTGCCCCTGCTCCATCTTCGCGGCCTCGTCCGTGCCCGGCACGGTCAACGCCGGTGACGGCAGCTCGCTGGAGCTCGGCGTCAAGTTCCGCACCACGGTGGCCGGTTCGATCACCGCGGTCCGCTTCTACAAGTCGCCGGCCAACACCGGCACCCACACCGGCAGCCTGTGGAGCGCCTCCGGCACCCGCCTGGCCACCGGCACCTTCACCAACGAGACGGCGTCCGGCTGGCAGCAGCTGAACTTCGCCGCCCCGGTGACCGTCAAGGCCAACACCACCTATGTCGCCTCGTACTTCGCGCCCAACGGCGGGTACTCCTTCGACAACACCTTCGCGAACAGCGCCGCCGGCCTGGCCCCGCTGACGGGTCTGCAGACCGGTACCGACGGCGGCAACGGCGTCTACCACTACGGCTCGACGAGCGCCTTCCCGTCCTCGCAGTCCTCGGGCAGCAACTACTGGGTCGACGTGGTGCTGGACACCTCGACGGCCAGCACCACCCCGCCCACCGTCAGCTCGACGTCCCCGACCTCCGGGGCGACCGGCACCTCGATCACCGCACCGGTGTCGGCCACCTTCAGCTCGGCGATCGACACCGACAGCGTGACGTTCACCGTGAAGGACCCGGACGGCAACACCGTGCCCGGCGCGGTCACCTTCCCCGCGTCGAACAAGGTCACCTTCACCCCGTCGACGGAACTGGAGCTGAACAGCGCCTACACCGCCTCCGTCCAGGCCTCCGACGTCTGGGGCAACGCGATGACGGCCCCGGTGACCTGGAGCTTCACCACCAGCTCCACACCACCGGCGGTGACCTGCCCCTGCACGCTGTGGAGTTCGTCCGCGGTGCCGGCCACCACCGATGTGACCGGTGACACCAACTCGGTCGAGCTGGGCACCCGGTTCACGTCCTCCTCGGCGGGCTGGATCACCGGTGTCACCTTCTACAAGGGCACCGGCAACACGGGCACCCACACCGGCAGCCTGTGGGGCGACGACGGCACCCTGCTCGCCAGCGGCACCTTCACCAACGAGACGGCGTCCGGCTGGCAGACGCTGACCTTCGCCACCCCGGTGGCGATCACCGCGGACACGGCGTACGTCGTCTCCTACCACGCGCCGAACGGCAACTACGCGGTGGACGGCGGCTACTTCTCGGCGGCCCACCAGTCCTATCCGCTGACGGCCACGGCCGACACGACCGCGCACCACAACGGGCTCTACCGGTACGGCAGCAGCTCGGCCTTCCCGAACAGCTCCTACGGATCGTCGAACTACTGGGTCGGCCCGGTCTTCACCGCCGACAACCCGAGCGCCCAGCTGGCGAAGGTCTCCTCCTCCGAGGTGACCACGTCCCTGCTGGCGCACACCGCCGACGCGACCAGCCCGCTGGTGGCGAGCCTGCCCGCCGATGTGAAGCTGTCGTCGGTCCAGGCGACGGTGACCGTCCTGAAGGGCTCCAAGGCGGCCAAGAAGCTCCATGTCACGGCCGTCACCTCCTACAACCGGTCCACCCACAAGGTGACCGTCCATCTGTCCAGCCCGCTGCCGGACGGCACCCGGTTCAAGGTCACGCTCACGGTGAAGGACCGGAACCGTCACACGGTGAAGTCCCACACCTGGACGCTGACCAGCAAGACCACCGTCCGCAAGAAGAAGAACTGACCGACATCACCCCACCGGTGGTGGTCCCCCGCGAGGCCGCGGGGGACCACCACCGGGGATTGGCTTCCCCCATCAGATGAGCACCGTCAGTGTTGTGATCCCGTGCTACAAGTACGGCCATTTCCTCGCCGACTGCGTGAGCAGCGTCCTGGACGAGCAGGACGGCGTGGACGTCCGGGTACTCATCATCGACGACGCCTCACCCGACGACTCGGCGGAGGTCGCGCAGAAGCTGGCGGCCTCCGACCCGCGTATCGACGTCCTCGTCCACAGGACCAACAAGGGCCATATCGCCACCTATAACGAGGGCCTGCTGGAGTGGGCCGACAGCGACTACGTCGCCCTTCTGTCGGCCGACGACCGCCTGGTTCCCGGCGCCCTGGTCCGCGCCGCCGCCCTCCTGGACGCCCACCCCGAGGCCGGGTTCGCCTACGGGCGCCCCCTGCGCTTCCAGCACGGCGGCCCGCTGCCCAAGGCCCGTACGCACAGCACCGGTTCGGTGGTCTACCCCGGCCACTGGTGGCTGGAGCGGCGCTTTCGCGAGGGCACCGGCTGCATCACCTCACCCGAGGTCGTCGTCCGCACCAGCCTGCAGCGGAAGGTCGGCGGCTACGACCCCGCCCTCCCCCACGCCGGTGACATCGAGATGTGGATGCGGCTCGCCGCCCACGCCGACGTCGGCTACGTCCGCGGCGCCGACCAGGCCTTCTACCGCGTCCACGGCAACAACATGTCCACCACCGACTTCGGTGGCCAGCTCGACGACCTGCGCCAGCGCCTGGTCGCCTTCGACTCGGTCCTCACCAAGTGCGGCGACCTGCTCCCGCACGCCGACCGCCTGGCCGACCAGGTCCACACCCGTCTCGCCCGCTTCGCGCTGCGCCGGGCCTACCGGGCCTACGACCGCGGGCGCACCGGTGTCGTACCGGTCGACGACTGCGTGGCCTTCGCCGAGCAGTGCCTGCCCGGGTACCGGCGGCTGCCCGAGTACCGCGCGCTGCGGCTGCGCGAGCGGATCGGGCCCAGGGCCATGCCCTATCTGCAACCGCTGGTCTGGTCGGCCGTGTTCGAGCGCGGGCGCGAGATGCTGTGGTGGGAGTCCTGGAAGCGCCGCGGTATCTGATGAGCCGGCACCACCACTCAGTTGGGCACGGGCACCGGGCCGGCGTGCCGGCGCGTGGAGTCCTTGCGGCGGCTCAGCGCGAACCGGTCGACCCACAGCGCGCCCACGACGCCGGCGGCCAGTCCCAGCAGCGCCACTCCCGCCAGGCCCCGGCTCTTGTTGCCCTGCACCTCGGCGGCGCTCGGGGCGACCAGGACGGAGGCGGTGATCCGCCCCTCGGAGGGGACCTGCTGCCCCGTCTGGATCTGCTCGACATGCCGGGTGTAGACGTCGATCACTCGGCGCACGGCCGTCACCGCGGCGTCGGCGCCGGAGGCCTGCGACTGCACCTGGAGGGAGGGGATCAGATAGCGGGGCGTGGCGCTCGTACCGCTGTTGCGGGGGATCAGATGGTAGGTCCCCCGCACGCCGGCCGCCCTCAGCTCCCTGGTCCCCGCCGGAGACTGCAGCTGCTGGATGACCGAGTACGAGACCATCGCCAGCGGCGGCTGGAGGTTGGTCAGCTGGTTGGGCTGGTTCTGTGTCACGGGCGGCTTGAGGACGACCACCGCGGACCCCACATACTGGGGGGTGGGGCGGATCACCGAGTACGCCCCGGCGGCCGTCAACAGCAGTGCGGCCACCAGCACGTACCAGCGGCGCAGCAGTGCATCGGCCACGTTCCCAGGCGACATTCGGGTTCCTTCCGTCACTGCCGATACTGGCAGGCTGTGGGGCGGGATGCCACCGGATCGGGGGAGGAATTGTGAGCCTTGGCGAGATATGGGCCATTCTGCGCCGGCGTTGGTACTTCATGGTGCCCTTCACCGTGCTCAGCCTGCTCGGCGGCGCCTATCTGTATGTGTCCGTCCCCGTCTCCTACGAGTCGCAGAGCTCGGTCGCGCTGCTCGACTCCTCGGCCGTCGCCCGGCTGGCCCCGACCTTCGGCAACCCCATCTCGAACGCGGGCGGTTCGCTGATCGTCACCGCCGACGTGCTGATCAGGACCCTGGAATCCAGCGACGCCGCCAAGGAGTTGCAGGGCCGGGGCGTCACCGACCAGTACACGGCCGGCTTCGCCCCGGAGAGCGACAGCCCGCTGCTGGTGCTCGGCGTCACCGGCACCGACCGGGCGAAGGTGCTCAAGGAGACCAACACCCTGACCACCTTCGCCGGTGAGCAGCTCGACGCGCTGCAGGCCGCCGCCAAGGTCCCGCCGGCCTATCTCGTGCAGACCGCGCCCGTCGTGCTGCCGCAGACCCCGGTGGCGAAGTCCAAGAGCCGCTACCAGGACATCGCGGCCGTGATCATCCTGGGTGTCGTCAGCGCCTTCCTGCTGTCGATCCTGATGGAGGGCGTCGCCGTGGTCCGCCGCCGGCGCAGCCTGTCCAAGCGTGTCGCGCCGAAGCCGACGAGGACCCCGCAGCGGGAACGGCCGGGCTGGCTGAGCCGCAGGGTGGACGCGACCGCGGTCCTCACCGTCTATCTGGTGCTGGCCTTCTTCATCCCGTCCAACCTGGCCCTGCCCGCCCTCGGCGGCGTCGGCACCCCGGCCAACGTCTTCGCCCTGCTGGGGCTGCTGTGGTACCTCGCGACCTGGCTCGGCGGCCGGGTCCTGCCCGCGCCGGGCACCCGGCTGGTCCGGATCGCGCTGTGCGTGCTCGGACTCGCCGTCATGGCGGCGTACATCGCGGACGCCATGCGCGAGAGCTCCCACGAGGAGGTACTCGGCGCCGACCGCGGGCTCATCGGGTTCCTGGTGTGGGTCTCCCTGGTCGTGCTGACCTCTGCGGCCGTCCAGGAGCGCGACCGACTGGACGTGCTGATGCGCCGTGTCGTGGTGATGGCGTCCCTCGTGGCCGCGATCGGCTTCTACGACTTCTTCGCGGCCACCAACATCGCCGACTCCATCCACATCCCGGGTCTGCAGAGCAGCGTGGCCGCGGTGACCACCCTGGACCGGGGCGCCTTCACCCGCCCCCGTGCCACCACCGCCCAGCCGCTGGAGTTCGCCGGCATGCTGGCGATCCTGCTGCCCTTCGCGATCCAGCAGGCCCTCGATCCGGTACGCCGCCATCTGCACGTCCTGCGCCGCTGGGCGCCGGTGGCGCTGATGGCCGGTGCGCTGCCCCTGTCGGTGTCGAGGACCTCGATCATCGGTCTGCTCATCGTCGCCCTGGTGATGGTGCCCCGCTGGAAGCCGGCCCGCCGCTGGGCCGCGATCGGCGTGATGACGGCCTCCGTGGCCGTCTTCAAGGTGCTGATCCCCGGGCTGATCGGCACGATCACTGGCCTCTTCGCGTCGTTCCTGTCCAACTCCGACAGCAGCACCCAGGCCCGCACCGTCAAGTACAGCGCGATCGTGCCTTACCTGAAGGAACATCCGCTGTTCGGACGGGGCTTCGGCACCTTCACCCCCGACCTGTACTTCTTCACGGACAACCAGTACATGCTCGGTCTGGCCGAGATGGGCCTGCTGGGACTGGTCGCCCTGTTCACCCTGTTCATCACCGGTATCCACCAGGGCGGCGCCATCCGGCGGCTGGCCCGCACCGACTCCGACCGGGAACTGGGGCAGGCGTTCTTCGCCTCGTCGTTGGTGGCCCTGGTCATCAGCGCCACCTTCGACTCGCTCAGCTTCCCCATGTTCGCCGGCATGTACTTCCTGATCCTGGGGGCCGGGGCCAGCTATCTGGGCTTCATCCGCCGCGAGGCGGCCGCCGCCACGGTGCCGGCGCCCCGCCGGACCTCCGAAGACCAGCTCCCCCAACTCGTGGAGTCCCGTTGAGCCCGATCGCCGTCCTCGTCGTCACCTGGAACAGCGCCTCGGTGCTCCCCGGGTTCCTCGCCGCCCTTCCCGACGGCATGGCCGGCCTGGACTGGCGGCTGGTCGTCGCCGACAACGACTCCTCCGACGACACCGTGGAGGTGCTGCGGACGCTGGCCCCCGACGCCACGGTGGTCCGCACGGGCCGTAACGCCGGATACGCGGCGGGCGTCAACGCGGCGCTGGACGCCGCCGGCGACCACGGGGGCGTACTGATCTGCAACCCCGACATCCGGATGCGGCAGGGCTGCGCCAAACGGCTCGTCGACCAGCTGGGCGACGGGGTGGGCATCGCCGTACCCCTCCTCTACGACGAGGGCCGGGACACGCCCCACTTCTCGCTGCGCCGTGAGTCCAGCGTGTCCCGGGCGCTGGGCGAGGCCGTGATCGGCAACCGCCGGGCCGGGCGCTTCCCGCGCCTGAGCGAACTCGTCACCGACCCCGCCGCATACCGGCGCCCCACCCGCGCGGACTGGGCGACCGGGGCGCTCATGGCCGTCTCGGCCGACTGTCTGGCCGCGTGCGGTCCGTGGGACGAGTCCTTCTTCCTCTACTCGGAGGAGACCGAGTACTGCCTGCGCGCCCGTGACCTGGGCTACGCCACCCAGCTGGAGCCGACGGCCGAGGCCGTCCACCTGGGCGGCGACTCCCAGGTGTCGCCCCGGCTGTGGACCCTGCTCACCCTCAATCGGGTACGGCTCTACCGGCGGCGGCACACCGCCCTCGCCACGCTGTTCTTCCGGGGGGCGGTGTTCCTGCGCGAGGCGTCGAGGGCGGCCTTCGGCCGCCGGGCCAGCCGTATGGCGGCGACCGCGCTGCTCAGGCCGGGCGCGCTGCGGGCCACGCCGGGACCGTGAGGGCCGGCCTCAGCCGGACCAGGTCGTGTAGAAACTCCCGGGGTTGACCAGGTATCGCACGGTGGCGTGCGGTACGTGGCGCACCTCGTGACCGCGGCTGTAGCGGTACACGAGCTCCCAGTCCTCGCGCGGCAGCACCTCGGGGGTGCGCCGCAGCCGGCTGAAGCGCAGAGCCCTGTCGCGTCTCGCCACAAAGGCGTTGGTGTCCAGGAAGGACTCGCGGGCGGCCCGGCGACGGTCGAACGGCACGGACAGGACGTCCCGTTCGGTGCCGTCCGGCAGCACGCGGCGCAGGGCCGTGTAGACGCCGTCGGGTCCGCCGGGGGCCTCCAGGACCGCCAACGCCCGCTCCAGGTGGTCGGGTTCCCACAGGTTGTCGTCGTCGAGGAAGGCGACGTAGCGCGAGCGGGTGAGCCGGATGCCCACGTTGCGCACGACTCCCGCCATGCCCACGTTGCGTGCGAGCGAGACGGCGAACAGCCGCGGGTCGTCCGGGAGTTCGGGCAGTCCCGCGCCGTCGTCGACGACGATGACGACCTGGTCGGTGACGGTCTGGGCGAGCGCGGACCGTACGGCCGCGCGCAGTTCCTCGGGGCGGCGGTGGGTGGCGACGACCGTGGCGACGAGCGCGTCGGGCAGGGTGGCCAGGGTGGCCGTGAGGCGGCGGACCTCCGCGGTCTCCCGACGGCCGAGCCGGATCGCGGAGGGCGCGAGGAGGACCTTGTTGCGGAGTTCGAAGAGGACGAGCCAGCCGAAGGCGCGCTTGAGGAGCTCCCACGGGGCACGGGCGATGCGTCTCACGATGGTCGTCCCTCTTCCTCAGTCGGCCGGCCTGGGAGTGAGCGCGGTGCCGTCGGAGAACCGGTTGCCCCGCCAGACGTTGCCGGAGCCGGCCGCGTTCCAGGCCGTGACGGCGCCGTAGACACCGGAGTTGCCGTGGTACCGGGTGGAGAAGACGTTGTTGGTGACGACGATCCCGGTGGCCCCGTCACCGCCCCCGTAGAGGGCGTACGCGCCACCGGCGAGCAGGTTGCTGTCGACGACGGTGTTGGAGACATGGCCGGTGTCGGCGAACAGGCCGATGGCAGCGGACGCGCCCTGGTCGACGGCGACGGGGTTGAGCAGGGTGTTGTGCCGGATGACCAGGCTGCCGCTGCTGTCGCCGCCGCTGATCACCGCGTCGGTGTGCTGCCACTCGCCGCCCTCGTTGCGGAACGGCACGAGGTCGTGGACGTAGTTGTCGTGGATGTTGCCCTGCCCCATGGAGAGGGCGTTGCCGAACACGGAGATGTCGCACCATCCGATCTCGATGGAGCTGTTGCCCATGTTGGAGACGGCGTAGTCGACACCGCCGTTGTCGGGACCCTTGCCGGGGACGGCGGTGATGGTGCTGTGCAGGATCCGCAGTCCGTGGTAGCCGGGGCGCAGGTTGACCCCCCACCAGTTGGTGGAGGTGATCTTGGAGTCGATGATGGTCACGTTGTTGGCGTAGATGTCGAGCGAACCGGTGATGTTCCGGCCCTTGATGACCATGCCCTCCCGTCTGATGCTCAGGTTCCCCGGGTTGTCCGCCTTGAGGGAGATACGGGGGCCGGTGGTCCTGGCGTCGGGGAAGGCCGCTTCCCGGGGTGTGATGGTCGTGGCCCGGGGCGAGGGCGTGGCGCTCGGGGAGCTGTGGGTGGCGCGAGCCGAGGGAGAGGCGCTGGACGGCGAGGCCGAGGGGCTCGCACTGGGGCTCGTACTGGGGCTCGCCAACGGGGACGGCGCGTCCTCGGTGGTGCCGGGAGGCGGAGAGGCGGCGGTCGAGCCGGTGCTCCCGGAGCAGGCGGCGCACAGCGCGAGGGTCAGGCCGGCGAGCAGGACGCGGAGCCGTCTCATATGGTCGCCACCGCCCGGGAGCCCAGCAGGGAACGGCGGCCCGGCACCACGCACACCACATAACTGGCCAGCGCGGCAGCGCCGATGGCGAACAGGGCCGGGGTGCCGTCGCCGAGGAGCCGCTTGGCGAGGAGGAGCACCAGGGTCATCACGATTCCCCCGAGGAAGGGCCAGGCACAGGCTCTGGCGATATGGACGAGGCCGATGCCCGCGCGGCGCAGGGCGTAGAGGAACACCGGTACGACGAGACCGGCACCGACGAGGACATGGCCCTGGGAGACGCCGACGATGCCGCCCATGCGGGCGCCGACGATCAGGACCGGGATCAGCGCGACGACCCACAGCCCCTGCACGAGGATGAGGGAGCGGCGCCGGCCGACGGCGACGAGACAGTCGTAGGCGAGTTCGCAGCCGATGCGGATCAGGCCCAGGGCCATCAGCCACGGCAGGGCGTCGGCCGCGGGCAGCCACTTGGCGCCGTAGACGAGCTGGACGACGGGACCGGCGAGGCCGCCGAGCAGGACGCACAGCGGGACGGTGCCGGCGATCAGGACTCCCAGGGCGCGGCTGAAGCCCTGGGCCAGGGCCTGCGGGGAGTCGGCGAGACGGGAGAAGCCGGCGAAGGAGACCCGCCGGGCCGCCTCGGAGATGACCCGCACCGGCCAGCCCGACATGTTGAAGGCCAGCACGTAGAAGCCCAGGGAGACCCCGCCGAGGGTGGAGCCGACGACCATGGTGTCCACGTTGACCACGGCGAGGGCGAGCAGGCTGGCGCCCGCCAGCGGGAGCCCGAACCGAAGCAGGGCGCGGGCCTGCTGGGGATCCCAGCCGAACCGGAGCAGCCCCGGGGCGGCCAGGGCGCAGCCGATCAGGGCCGCGATGTTGCCCGCGACCGCGCCCCACGCGAAGCTCATCGCGCCCCAGCCGGCGAAGGCCAGCAGCAGGGTCACCGCCGTGCTGAGCACGAAGTTCAGCGCGTCGATGACCATCCGCCTGCCCTGCGCGAACTCCCGGGTCAGATATCCGGCCGGCACCTGGGCGATCCCGTCGATCACCAGGCACAGGCACATCACCCGCAGCACTCCCGAGGCGTTCGGGGAGTCGAGCAGACCGGCCACCGTCGGCGCCGCGAGGAACAGGGCGGCGTAGAGCAGACCGCTGGAGGCGGTCGCCAGGGTGAGCACCGTCGGCGCGAAGCGGCGCGGGTCGCCCTCCCAGCGGACGATGGCCAGACTGACGCCCAGTTCGTTGGCGGACAGCAGGACCAGCAGAACGGTCTGCGCGATGCCGTAGACGCCCCACTCCGCGGGGCCGAGGGCGAACCGCGCCAGCAGGATGCCGGTGGCGAAGTTGCCCAGGCGCATGACCACGGTGTTGATCAGGCTCCAGCGGGCCGCCGACCGGACCTTCCGGCCGAGGGAGGCGGGGGCCGCGGGAGCCGGGGTGTCGCTCGGTTCAGCGGTCCCGCTGTCCGGTGTGCGAACGCTGTCCATGAGTCGACTCCTCGTCGAGCGGCTCGGCGGGGGCCACGGCCGTGGCGGACCGCCCCGCCCTCTGTTCCGCGCTGGTCCTCTGCCCGGTGGACCGCGACCAGCTGGGCGGGGTCCGCAGGGCCATCGTCTGTTCGGCGATCCGTTCCCCGGTCTCGGGTTCGGGTTCGGGTTCGGTGACCCGCTGAACGGGTGCCTCCGGCAGCGTGGGCTCCACCGGTCGCGGCACCGCCCGCGACCGGCGGCGCGCCTCCACGTAGAAGACGAGCACCAGACTCAGCACCAGTCCGAGGGCACCGGCCATCACCATGTACTCGATCCGCGTCTTGGTCTGTGCCACCGGGTTCTGCGGAGGCACGATCGTCGTCATGCGGATCATCGCCTTGCTGGTGACCTTCTGCTGCCGCTGGAACTGGTCCAGCCGCTCCTTGGCGTACGAGGTCAGGATCTTGTCCGAGGCCAGGACGGAGGCCTTGTCCGTGCCGGTCACGGTGAGCCACATCAGCGGGCCCTGGGCGTTGTCGGCGAGCTTGGCCTCGAACGTGCCCTTGGCGCCACGGGACTTCAGCTCCCGGATGGACACGTCGGAGTTGAGGTTGCGGGCCAGGCTGTCGGCCATGCCGGTGAGCGAGGTCTGGGTGCTCAGGAACGGGTTGCCGTCATAGGCCACCGTGGCCTTCTGGGAGTTGAGCAGGACCACCGTGCTCTGCGACTGGTAGCTGACCGGGACCAGCAGTACCACGCCGACGATCAGGCCGGCCGTCAGCAGCAGCCCGGGCAGCAGGACATACCAGCGCCTGCGCATGACCCGGAAGATCTCAGCGAGATCCATGGTGGTCCCCCCTTACGACCAGACGTTCGACGAGCATATGTTGCAGGCGGATCATATGGGGAACGTTCGGTCCTCGGTGCGGGGCTGGTCGGTGGGTCTGGGCCGGGTGCTCGCGGTGCCGCCCTCCAGCAGCACTTCGGCGATACGGTCGCTGGCGCGGCCGTCCCACAGTTCGGGACGGCGTGGCGCGGGAGGCCGGTCCAGCACCGTGTGCACGGTGGACACGATCCGTGCGGGGTCCCGGCCGGCCAGCACATTGGTGCCCTGCTCGACGGTGATGGGCCGCTCGGTGTTGTCCCGCAGGGTCACACACGGCACGCCCAGCGCGGTGGTCTCCTCCTGGACGCCGCCGGAGTCGGTCAGCACCACCCGGGCCGCGTCCTGGAGCGCGATGAAGTCCAGGTATCCCGCGGGCGGTACGAGCTTGATGCCCCCGGGCACACCGATGTCGGCCAGCTTTCCGGCCGCGCGCGGGTGCACGGGCAGGACGAGCGGGCAGCGCCCGGCGATCTCGCCCAGGGCCTTCAGCAGCCCGGCGAGGACCTCCGGATCGTCCACATTGGCGGGCCGGTGCAGGGTGACCAGACCGAACTCGCCCTTGGTGAGGCCGTACCGGTCGAGGACGTCCGAGGCCCGGGCCCGGTCCAGGTTGGCCAGCAATGTGTCGATCATCACATTGCCGACCAGGTGGATCTGGTCCTCCCGGTATCCCTCCGCGCGCAGATTGTCGACGGCGTCGGGGGAGGGGGCCAGCAGATAGTCGCTGACCCGGTCGGTGGCGACGCGGTTGACCTCCTCCGGCATGCTCCAGTCGCGGCTGCGCAGACCGGCCTCGACATGGGCGAGGAGCGGGCCGGCCTTGGCGGTGACCAGCGCGCAGGCCAGGGTGGAGTTGATGTCGCCGACCACGACGACGACATCCGGGGCCACCTCGTCGAGCAGCGGCTCGAACGCGGTCATCACCCGTCCGGTCTGCTCGGCGTGGCTGCCGGAGCCGACCCCGAGATAGCGATCGGGCGGACGGATGCCCAGGTCGGCGAAGAACACGTCGTTCATGGCCGGGTCGTAGTGCTGGCCGGTGTGGACGAGGAGCACCTCGGCGCCCCGGGCCTCCAGGGCGTCCATCACCGGTTTGATCTTCATGTAGTTGGGGCGGGCCCCCGCGACGCAGACGATGCGCGGCATTGGTTCAGAGCACCTCGATCGTGGGTCCCGACGGCAGCCGGCGGCGGCAGTCGAGGACGAAGGGAGCGTGTTCGGCGACGAGTTCGTAGTCGAAGGCGTCGTGGTCGGTGAGCAGGACGACGACGTCGGCCGAGGCCAGCTCCTCGGGGGTCGGTTCGACCCGTACCAGCCGGGCGTCCACCGGCAGGCTCTCGACCACGTGCGGGTCCGCCGCCCTGACCTGGGCCCCCATGTCCAGCAGGAGCTGGGAGATCCGCAGCGCGGGCGACTCCCGGGCGTCACCGGTGTTCTTCTTGTACGCGAGCCCCAGCAGCAGGACGCGCGAACCGTTCACCGAGCGGCGTCTGGTGTTGAACAGGTCGGCGATACGGCGCGTCACATAGTCCGGCATGTGGTTGTTGATGTCGTTGGCCAGCTCCACGAAGCGGAAGCTCTGGCCGAGTTCGCGCTGCACCCGCCAGGACAGGTACGAGGGGTCGATCGGCAGGCAGTGGCCGCCGACGCCCGGTCCGGGCGTGAACTTCATGAAGCCGAAGGGCTTGCTGGACGCGGCCTCGATGGCCTGCCAGACGTCGATGTCCAGGTGGTGGGCGAACATCGCGATCTCGTTGACCAGCGCGATGTTCACATGCCGGAAGGTGTTCTCCAGCAGCTTGGCGAGCTCGGCCTCCTTGGGCGAGCTCACCGGCACGGTGGTGTCGACGAGTTGGTCGTAGAAGTCCTGGACGGCCTTGAGGGAGGCCGGGTTCACGCCGGAGACGACCTTCGGGGTCTGCTGGAAACCCCAGACGGTGTTGCCGGGGTCGATCCGCTCCGGGCTGTACCCGAGGTGGAAGTCGGCGCCCGCGGTCAGGCCCGAGCCGTCCTCCAGGATCGGCGCGAACAGCTCCTGGGTGGTGCCGGGATAGGTCGTCGACTCCAGGACGACGGTGGCGCCGGGGCGCAGGTAGCGGGCGAGGGTGGCCGCCGACTCCCTGATGTACCGCAGGTCCGGGGCGCCCTCGTGCAGCGGCGTCGGTACGGTCACCACGGCGACGTCGAAGCCGCCGCAGTCCCGCGCCGAATCGCTGGGCCGGTAGCTGCCGTTGTCCAGTGCCGCCCGGATCCGCTCCGAGGAGACGTCCTCGACGAAGGACTCACCGGCGGCGAGGCTCTTGATCCGCCGGGCGTCGACGTCGTAGCCGATCACCTCGTGACCGACCTCGGCCGCCCGGATGGCCAGCGGCAGGCCCACGTATCCCTGTCCGACCACGACTACGCGCATCAGCGGCTCCTGTTCGCGGAGGCGGCCTGGGGGGAGGGCCGGAAGAACTCGCGTGCCGTCATGAGGAGGAAGGCCGCGTTGGTGGTGAGGTAGCGCCGGCCGAGTCGGCGCGGCTCCTGCAGCGCGCGGTAGAGCCACTCCATGCCCCACCGCTGCCAGGTCTCGGGCGCCCGCTTGGTGACGCCGGCCAGGATGTCGAAGGAGCCGCCGACACCGTGCACCACGCGGGCGCCGGTGCGGGCACCGTAGGCGGCGGTGAAGATCTCCTTCTTCGGCGAGGTCATGCCGAGGAACAGCATGTGCGCGCCGCTGCGGGCGATGTCGTCCGCGATCGACTCCTGCTGGGAGTCGTCGAAGTAGCCGTTGCGGCTGCCGGCCACCTTCAGGCCGGGGAAGCGGTCGGAGACCCGGAGCAGCATCTCCTCCAGCACCTCCTCCTTGGCACCGAGGAAGTACACCGACATGCTGTGGGACTCCGCCTCGGCGAGCAGCCGCAGGAACAGGTCGATACCGGCCACCCGTTCCGGCAGCCGGGCGCGCAGCACCCGCCCGGCCCACACCACGGCCTGTCCGTCGGCCACGACCAGATCGCAGCCGGCCACGGCCTCGGCGAGCCGGGGGTCGCGCCGCATGTTCACCAGCTTCGCGGCGTTGACCACGCCGATCTCCAGCTGCCGGTCCTCGCGCACCGCCGTCAGACAGCGCTCCACGGTCTCGTCCATGGTCAGCGGGTCCAGTTCGACCCCGAAGAGGGACTTGCGCCCGCTCATATCGCGCCTCCCTGCCAGGCGTGGAGCATCCAGCCGAACTCGTACGGCCGGCACTCGCGGTCCACGGCGAGGGGGCGGTAGACCCGGTCCAGGGACTTCAGCCGGAGACCCGGTGAGACCCGTGTGCCGATGCCGCGCACCGCCCGTACCGCCTTCTTCGGGTCGCCCCGGTAGACCTTGCGCCAGGTGACACCGAGGTCGTCCTGGATCAACGGCTCGGGGTCGGCCGCGAGTTCGGGTACGGCCGTCATCCAGCCGAGGCCCTTGCGGATCGCCGCGCCGAAGTCGGAGCCGCCCGCGTCGGTGAGGTCGAACAGCGCGGTCGGCGCCATCCCGTGCTGGTGGACGCTGTAGACCGGGTAGCCCTCCACGACACCGCCGGTGCGCGCGTCGTAGTGCCACCACCACTGCCCGCCGTCGCCCTGCAGTTCGCAGATGCGAGCGGCACAGGCCTCGGCCGCGGCCAGTGCCTCGGGATCGCCGCCCTGGTCGTCGCTGGCGTGGGCGCGGGCCAAGGCCTGGAGAGGGTAGGTCTGGTCCGCGAAGCAGCTGACATGGGCCCGGTACCAGGGCAGCAGCCCGGGTCCGGTGGCGTGCGGGAAGAGCGGGCTGTCACCGATACGGGCCCGCAGCAGACGGTCGCGGGCCACTGTGAAACGTCTCTCCACGTCGACCGTGTCACGAGCCGCGGCGAGGGCGGACAGCACCCACGCCGCCTCGACGGTGTACTGCGGCCGGCCGTCCTCGTCGAGGGCCTCGACCCGTTCGACGGCGTCGGAGAGCTTGGGGTGCCCGGTCTCGGCGGCGGCCCAGGCGATGAGCGCCGCGTCACCGAGGTTGGTCACCGCGGGCAGCGACTCCACCAGCAGACCCGTGAACTCCTGGGCGGTGCGCCCCGCCAGCACCGCGCGCTGGCGCTCCTCGGGCAGGAAGCGCACCCCCAGCGCGGTGATGGCCGCGTACCGGGTGCTGGTCCCGCGCTGCTCCAGGGCCCAGGAACCGTCCGGGGACCGGTGTCCGGCCATGGTGAAGACGAAGGCCTCACCGCCGGGGAGCAGCATCGACGGAAGCCCCGACTCGGCTACCGAGAGGAGCCGTTGGGCGAGCGCGAGCAGCGGCGGTTCCTCACGACCGAGCTCCTCGAGACGTGTACTGGTCATGTTCTGGGCACACCGACCCCCCTGTGGGTCTTGCGGACAGACTGGTGATCGCCGCGGCACCAGGTCACGCGGCGCGAGACGGACGCCGGATGTCAGACGTCAGCCGTCGGAGCGGTCCCCGCTCCTGGTTTTGGACACAGGTGTGTTTCCACCCCGTAACCCCCCCTGGGCACTTCAGGTTAGTGTGCTCATTGTGCTTGGTCTGCACAGTTCGCACACATGTTATGCCGGTGAATGTTCGAAGATTTGCGATTTGGCGGAAACACGAGTCATGCGCGTTCGAGGAGCGCGCCGTCCTTCTCCTCGTACAGGGAGCCTGTCTCGGGACACTCCCAGACGCCCGGCTCCCCTTCCTTCTCGGTCAGTCGTACGCCTGCCCGGCCCACCCAGCCGATCCGGCGCGCCGGGACTCCGGCCACGAGTGCGAAGTCGGGCACGTCCCGGGTCACCACGGCGCCCGCGGCGACGAGCGCCCATCGGCCGATCCGCACCGGGGCCACACAGACCGAACGGGCCCCGAGCGATGCCCCTTCGTCCACCACCACGGCCACGGCCTCCCAGTCGTCGCCGCGCTTCAGCCTGCCCTGCGGGTCCACGGAGCGGGGGAAGTGGTCGTTGGTGAGCACGGCCGCCGGGCCGACGAACACACCGTCGCCGAGCACCGCGGGCTCGTAGACCAGCGCGTAGTTCTGCAGCTTGACGTGGTCGCCGATCCGCACCCCGGGGCCCACATAGGCGCCCCGGCCGACGATGCAGCCGCCGCCCAGCCGGGCGTCCTCCCGTATCTGGGCCAGATCCCAGACGGTCGTCCCGTCGCCGATCGTGGCCCTCTCGTCGACCTGGGCGGTCGGCTGGATCCTGGAACTCACCGGGGTGAACCTTTCTTCGGGGCTGTCCGCCGCAGCGGGGCGAGGAAGCGCGGTCGTCTCCACCGGACGACGACAGTCCCTTCACGAGCGATCACCATACTTACGCCGGACCCGCCGAAGAAGGGCTTTCCTGAACAAACGTCCGAGTCGTAACGGTCGCATGTTCGCGTGGCCGTACAGGTGTTCGTTACTGGTGGGCCGCGTCCGGTGTCGTCCGGTCCGGCCGGATTCGTGCATCTTCCTCGCCGTGCGGGCCGTCCGCCGACTGCTCGCCAACTCCCCACAGGACAAGGCCCGTTCAGGCCGCAAGTTGACCATTCCCGGCCTTCATGACCCTCGCCGGTATGCTGCCCGCGCTGCCGCGTGGCCCTGGCCGAAGTCGCCCCGCACCGCGCCGCGTTGACCGGAGCCGAGCGCACCGACCGCACCGTTGGGCGCGCAACATGCCCGAACGGGTCGTCCTTCGGTACGGCGCCGCACCGGCCGGGCTGGTCCTGGTCACCCTCGACCCGCCACCGCCACCGCCACCGCCACCGCCACCGGCACCGCCACCGGCACCGCACGACCATCCACGGGGCCCGGCGCCGGTCGCTCAGCGGCGGGCGCTCTCGTTGGGCAGCGGCTGTTCGAACCAGACCACCTTGCCCGTGCTCAGCCGGGTCGCCCCCCAGCGCTCGGCCAGTTGGTCGACCAGGAACAGGCCCCGGCCGCCCTCGTCGCTCAGCTCGGCGTGCCGCATCCTCGGCACCACCGACGAGTCGTCCTCCACCTCGCAGCGCAGGACGTCCGTGCACAACAGCCGCAGGGTGATCGGCCGCGAGGCGAACCGGACGGCGTTGGCCACCACCTCGCTGACCAGCAGCTCGGTGGGCTCCACCAGGGAGTCGAGCCCCCAGTGGCGCAGTGTCCGCCGGGTCAGCCGGCGGGCCTGTCCCGCGGTCTGCGGACGGGGCGCCATGTACCAGTGGGCGACGGTCTCCGGCAGGACGCCCTCGAACCGGGCGGCGAGCAGCGCGATGTCGTCGTCCCGGTTCGCCGTCTCCAGCGCGCCGAGCGCCCGGTCGCACAGCTTTTCCAGCGACGGCGGGGCCGGGTCGGAGGCGGCCGATCGCAGCCGGGCCCGCAGCCGTTCCACGCCGGTCAGCACGTCCGAGTGGCGGGACTCGACCAGACCGTCGGTGTACAGCAGCAGGGTCGCACCGGCCGGCGCGTGCATCTCGGTCGACTCGAAACCGCCGCCACCGACCCCGATCGGCGCCCCCGGAGGCACCCGCAGCACCTCCGTACGACCGTCCGGATGCAGGAGCACCGGCGGGAGATGGCCGGCGTTGGCCACCAGCAGCCGGTGCAGCACCGGGTCGTACATCGCGTACAGACAGGTCGCGGTGTGCTCGCTGCCCAGACGCTCCGCCTGCTCGTCGAGGTGGTGCAGGATCTCGACCGGCGCCAGGTCGAGACCGGCCAGGGTCTGCACGATGGTGCGCAGCTGCCCCATGATCGCGGCCGAGGTCATGGAGTGCCCCATCACATCGCCGATCACCAGGGCGACCCTGTTGCCGGGCAGCGGGATCGCGTCGTACCAGTCGCCGCCCACCTGCGCGGTCCGCGAGGCCGGCAGATAGCGGCTGGCCAGCCGGATGCCGGTCGGCTCGGGCAGCGACGGCGGCAGCATGGTCCGCTGCAGCGCGTCCGCGACCGACGCCTCGCGCTCGCGGACCACCGCCTTGTCGATCGCGAGCGCGGTGTGCGTGGCCAGCTGGGAGGCGACGAGCAGATCGTCGTACGTGAAATGCGGGCGGCCGGGGCCGCGTGCCAGGACGACGCTGCCCATGACGTGGCTGCGGCCGTGCAGCGGGGCGATGATCAGCCGTCTGCCGGGGGGCACCGCGCCCGGGGCGTTCACCACCCCCAGCAGTTCGGCGACGACCGAGCGGATGCCCGGCGTGTCGCCGAACATCGGACGGCCGGTCCGCAGCAGCTTGGCCAGCAGCCCCGCGACGGCCGGGCGCACCACTTCAGCCGCTCGTACGGAGCCCGGGGCCGGTGTCGGCGGGTCGGACGCGGCGGGCGACGCCTTCGCGGTGTGCAGGCGCAGGATGCCCGGCGGTTCGGCGGCGTTGTCGCCGACGGGCAGGGGAGCGTACAGATGGATGAACGCCGTGTCGGCGAACGCCGGGACGGCCACCCGGCTCAGCTCCTGGAGGGTCTCGTCGAGATCGGTGCCCCGGGCGATCTGCCGGGTCGCCGCGTCGAGATAGCGGAGCCGGTCGGTCTGCGCCTCGGCGTCCTTCGGCCGGTCCCGCCGCAGCCGCCCGGACGGGGTGTCCCCACGTGACGGAGCGGGACGCGGTGACCGGCGGGCGCGTGCCGTCGGCGGCACACCGGCCGGCTTCTCACCGGTGCCCGAGTCGGCCCCGAGGTGCTTCGTCACGCGTGTCCTTCCGGCCGGGCCGATCAGGAGCCGTCGGGGCGGCGTCTGCAGCGCAGGAAGATCTGTACCTCCGGCGCGACGTCCGCGACGGCCGGGGCGTACGAGTACGAGGACTCGTCGACGATGTCGAAGCCCGCCGTCTCGACCACCTCGCGCAGCTCCTCCCGCAGATAGCCGGAGACCCGGATCGTGCTCCCGATGAACGGGATGGAGAAGTCGTCCACATCGGCCTCGACCATCGAGAGCGCGAGCAGACCGCCCGGAACCAGCAGGTGGTGAACGGTCCGCAGAGCCGGCGGAATCTCGGCGCGCGGAAGCATCAGCAGGGCGAAGAAGGCCGTCACACCGTCGAAGCGGCCGAGGTCCAGCGGGCCTCCCGGGCGCAGATCCGCGAGGTCCGCACAGTGGAACTCGCCCCCGGGTACGTTCTTGCGGGTGAGGGCGACCATGGTGTCCGACAGGTCGACGCCGACGACCCGCAGGTCGGCCTCGGCCAGCTGTCGCGCCGTCGGCACCCCCGTGCCGCACCCCAGATCCAGCACCCGGGACCCCGCGGGCAGTGACGCGATCAGCCACTCGGCGGACTCGATCTGCCCCTCCTTGTGCGGGAAGGCCTCCTCGTAGCGGTCGCCGATGGCGTCGAAGGCCTCGGCCTGGCCGGTGCGGTCGAGCCGCAGGCCGTCATAGCCGAGCTTGTCGCCGGGGCTGCTCACCGGGGGTTCTCCTTTGATCCTGTATGGCCGATTTTGTCATAGTTATACAGACTCGGGCGTCGCCTCGACACCCGATCAGCACTCGATGACATTGACGGCGAGTCCGCCGCGCGCCGTCTCCTTGTACTTGATCTTCATGTCGGCGCCGGTCTCCTTCATGGTCTTGATGACCTTGTCCAGGGAGACGTGATGACGGCCGTCCCCGCGCAGGGCCATACGGGCCGCGGTCACGGCCTTCACCGCGGCCATGCCGTTGCGTTCGATGCAGGGGATCTGGACGAGGCCGCCGACGGGGTCGCAGGTGAGGCCGAGGTTGTGTTCCATGCCGATCTCGGCCGCGTTCTCGACCTGCTCGGGCGAGCCGCCGAGCACCTCGGCGAGGGCGCCCGCCGCCATCGAGCAGGCGGAGCCGACCTCGCCCTGGCAGCC